>JAVBJR010000165.1:0-4144 GCA_031546965.1 Dysgonomonas sp. | reverse complement strand
GACTGGCCTATAATTCCCAGCGTCATTATGAGACCCCTTCTTATATATAGGCACAACGTTTGCACACTTGAAATCCATAGGAACCTCCCCTGTTTCGATAGACTCTTGAAATATTTCAACGAGTGCATCCACAACCTCAGACTTTACTTCTTTTAAGACCCGCGGGTAGATGTTGTCCGCCCCTGGTGCCTTGTTTTGCCCCATACGTTGTATATACTTTAACACCACATCCCTGTCAACCTTGACATCCCCAATGTATGGTCCATTATCCCCCGCTTCGGCATCAATGTCAATTTCAGACTTCTCACTGAAAACCGATGCAAAGTAGCGGTTGAACATGTCCGCCATTTCCCTATCCCGTGTCTCTAACTGCCCTGTGGAATCAATCAGTGGCCCTATTTTATCCTGGAAATTGCTCTTACGACATATATACTTGTAAAATGATTTGGGATCCTGCTTTAAATTATTAGTTACCTTTGATTCAACACCTTTCTTGGCTATCCTAATTTCCCTTTTCAGATCTCTGCGACTCTGTTTATATTCCGCAACAGCTTCCGGTGGACAGTGGTTCTTTAAATCTCTGAACAACCGTTGCTTACTTTTAAATTTATCCCGCACCTTCCCATTAAACCACATGCTCCGAATGCCTTGTCCCACCCTCCGTTTCTGTAACGGAATAAAGTCTTTAACCCCAGTATCTAACACTTCCTTAAATTTCAACCACATTGCTTCGGTCGACTTGCTGCTAAGCAGTTCCCACCAGTCAGTTGACCCCAACTTGTCACGAAGCCCCACATAATTTGCCCTCTTAAAGTTTGGGACCATCATAGAATTATCTCTACCTAAATGTGAACTGTCCTAAACAAGGAACAAACGGCCTTAAGGGTGTCACACCCAGAAATAGTACATGCGAGCTTTAGTAAAAAATAGCAGCATTAGGTGCATCAATTATTTCTCATGGTTTCAGTACACTTTATTTGCAACACTGTCCACATGCTTCGAGAGCTTCATCGCACTTAAGGTAACAAAAGAGCTGGTATGAATGTGCCACGGTGGTTGTCTTTGGCGTCCCTCCATGAGATTCATAAAGCATCAGCCCATGTCTCTGGTCGAATAACTTTTGATATTATTTATTATCCGTAATTGACTGGAGACATCTTGGTTTTGCGATGGTGGTTACCAGGAATACTGCTAAGGAAAAGGTTACCTATAAGGACGTTTGTGTCTTTGATAATGTATGTTCTTGGAGGCTTGCTTCCGGCAATTGGGATGATGAATGGCTAGTTGTCTAACTTGTTCCAGAGGTAGGAAGAAGGAAGAAGTGTTGTCATAATCCCTGGTGGCAAACATAAGGTATTGGGTGTAAATACAGTGGTGTTATGAATAGTGCAGTTGTATTGCTAGACAGCAGAGGGCTTTGGAAGATCCACCCGATGATGGTCTGGCCAGCGAATCAAGATCACATGGCAACCTGATATTGGGAATTGGTGGCAATGGGACCAATTATAGGTATTCAATACACCTATAAAAACCAATGGCTCAGTGCAATCAGGGTCAGTTTTGCTAATCCCACCAGTGGATACTCCACGGGTGGCAAAAGTATCATACCTGTTCTCCACCCAGCTAATTGGGTTGGTTAAATTAGTAGTTGGGCTGATTCTAAATTAATCCAGGAGTGGATTGACAGACCGGTGGTCGAAGTCAGGTGGTTTACACTTGACAAATCTTTATTTCTTGCCAATAAAACCACGTATTTCACCACAATAAGGTTGGAAGTTTGAATTTATTTCGGAAACTTGTAACCATACCCAACAGGGTTGTTACAGGTGTACATGTCTGCAAGGAGTTTAGTGGGAAAAACTATTTAGCATATGGAAATCTGCAGGAATTTGTACAGACCAAAGTTTTCTTTGCAGACTTCTACCCACAGTCAGTAATCTCTGCAGCATTTTCTATAACCTAACCTAATGTAACCAAGCCTAAATTAATATAAACCAATTCCGTAAATGCACGGGCGGGACCGTTTGCGGTTCATTGGTAGAATATGACACCCCCCCCAGATATTGATACTGTTGCGATATCAATATAATGGTGTGTTTGGATCAGGCTGGGAACACACGGTGTAGGGAATGATGTTACAGCCTGCAATAGGCCAGGTTGTGATGCCACTGTCATGAGATTTAGGTTGTGATGTCATGGCCTAGAGAATGGCATCATAGCCTGAGTGACGCGTTTGCCTGTAACATATACACATATATATATATAATATTAATTTATATGCATATGGAACCTCCTTAGACAGCTTGTTTTGTATTTGTGACAATATATTAAACATTTTTAAAAATTGCAATTGCAACACACACGCACAGTTGATAAAACCATAAGATTTATTGATATTTCATATTCTGATTTGGTTACATGCGTTCATCATGAAAAATTAAATCACAAGTATTATTTACCCAAACATTACCATAAATCTTCGAGTAATAATATCCTAACCAAGTGACAATTCACACACATGAATACATACAAAAATTTAATAATTGATACAATTCACTATTAAATTTAAAGGTGAACAGAATTTATTTTGCAAACCCCCTTCCTTTAAACTTTCTCCAGTAGCTGAAAAGACATAAATAAACACATTGGTGGCGTCAAAAAATATTTATAAAATTTATTTGCTACATTATTTGTGAAAGAACGTTCAAATAAAATGCTGAAGTAGGCCAAAGCAGGCCGTTTGGCCTCTGATTCCGTAATTTTAGCAGGCTCAATTTGAACGCTTTTTTCGCAAATCGCGCAGCGAATAAATTTTATAAGAATTTTCTGACACCGCCAACGTGTTTATTGACATGTTTTCAGCTACTGGAGAAAGTTTAAAGATGTGGGGGGGATTACAAAACCATTTCTGTTCACCTTTAAATTGTACAATTGCATTTTTTAGAGGCTGTGAGTACATAACTGTTCTTTACACCACGCATTTTATGCAAAGTGCAAATCCATAATAAATTAAAAAGTCTGCACTGAATTAAGCAAACCCAAAATACAATTACAGTGAAATCTTTCAATAATTGCACCCCAATGGTCAATTGTTTAAAATACTGTTGGACAGTAATGTGCTTGAAGATCTATAAGATGAATGATCGAGCTGTATAAAATTTTTTAGGTCGATGTTGTTTTCACAAAGATTCTGGTTTTGAAAAGCTTAATGTGCTGAATTCAATTGTACATACCTTATGTAGGGTTGTCTTTAAAAGCAGACTAATGTGTGCAAAGCTATATTAGCAAAAACGAGTGAAATATTACTATACAGGTTGTCCAAAAAGTCTCTTGCACCTTTGAATAAATTTGGAATGGTAAGAGGTATTCACAAATGGATTCATTGTCCTGCACGAGTATCAAGGGGGCCCTCCGAATTTGTAACCATTTGTGACCTTGAGTCGAATATGCAAGGTCATCGATGTTCCAATTTGTAAACTAAACATCTGAATTGATCTCACCCAATTGCAATGTTGTAGCTCGCGGTATTTGTAACAGTTTAGGCCAAGCTGCAAGTGTTTCCGATGGACATATGACTTTTAATTGACATTATAGTGTAACGCAATTGTGCAATGCAGCGAAGCGTTTCGTTACAATCTCATGTGTGCAAGGAAGAGTGTCGTCAAAACCACATGCATGCAGGAAAGCAAAACACAATGCAATAAAACCTTGGTCTATGGATTCATGTGTACCTAACAACTTCTTAAAGTCCACATGTTGGTTAACATCCATTTGGCAAGGTCAGTCAGTGCATGCCTTACATAAAGCATTTATTTGAAATTAGGACAACACACTTGTGTCGGGGAATACGTACATTACACCTAGATACAGTACAGTGCAGCTATTGCAAAGATTGTGCTCTTTCATGTATCAGAAAATAAATGGAACACTACTGTACATGATTTATGACAGGAATTGTTCAAATGGTTACCATCACAAGCTATGCAGATGTGTGCACGGTATCTGATGACACGGTACACTTCTTGAATTATTTCAGGTGTAATACTCCGGCATGCATTGATGATCCGTTGCTGCAGGTCTTCCAGTGATTCTGGACATGATTTGCACACCAAAGACTTAACATGGCCCCAGAGGAAAAAATCCA
>JAVBJR010000803.1:0-8560 GCA_031546965.1 Dysgonomonas sp. | reverse complement strand
GCGCAGCCTCGTGTTCTATTTTGGCGGCCATGTTGATGCGAGCTAAGCATTAAACCAAGCCGTGGAAAAAACTAAGTTTTATTGGGTACTAAGTTTATTAAAAACATGAGTCCATCGTGAACATTGGGCCCTTTGGTCTCTATCGTTAACCATTGGGCCCTTTGGTCTCCATCGTTACCATTGGGCCCTTTGGTCTCTATCGTGACCATTGGGCCCTTTGGTCTCCATCGTTACCATTGGGCCCTTTGGTCTCCATAGTGACCATCAGGCCCCATCGTGACCATTGGGCCCTTTGGTTTCCATCGTTACCATTGGGCCCTTTGGTCTCCATCGTTACCATTGGTCCCTTTGGTCTTCATCGTGACCATTGGGCCCTTTGGTCTCCATCGTTACCATTGGGCCCTTTGGTCTCCATCGTGACCATTGAGCCCTTTGGTCTCCATCGTTACCACTGGGCCCTTTGGTTTCCATTGTGACCATCGGGCCCTTTGGTTTCCATCTTGACCATTGGGCCCTTTGGTTTGCATCTTGACCATTGGGCCCTTTGGTTTGCATCGTGACCATTGGGCCCTTTGGTTTCCATAGTGACCATTGGGCCTTTGGTTTACATGGGACCATTGGACCCTTGGGTTTTCGTCTATTCCCCTGAGTGCAACACGGAAATGCGTAATGATCCTGGCATCAACATGGCGGACACAACATCCGGGTTTTGTGACGTCATCACAAACGAGCATACTTTCACGCCTCCCATACCAACTACGCCTCCTTCTAACCTCCAACTCCTTGAGTAAACCCTCCCCTGTTCACCGGTTTTTGCATGTGTTTAAGGAATAATTAAGAATATTTTACACAATCTTCATAACTTATAATGTCATAATAATTTATTACGAAGAAATCTTGTATTTTGTGTGAAATAATTTCAATATTTTAATCATTTAATAGAAAAACCGACGAACAGAAATTGGTTCACTGTAGAAATTTTACTGGTAAAATCTAATGAACAGTCTATTTAATGAATTTGTTTAATGATTTGCAAGGTCACTGTATAAGAGGCCTTACTAGTTGTATTTATTTAATGAAGCGTATCCAATTAAATTGCCCTTAAGTCCACTGATTTAGAGCCCTTACTATAAGATGTATGTAAACAGCAAATTATGAATTTTTTATTTGTAATAACCTTGAATCCTATTTGTTTGAATAAAATACAGTTCAAACCGTTTATAATTATAGTAAACTCGAAGGGACCGCCGATATTGGTTGACTGTAGCCAACGTTTCTTGTAAGAGCACTTCTGCTACAAGAAACCTTGCATAGAAATTGACTATCAGACCATGATCAGACTCTAGAAATAAGTTCGCTCATTATTCCTTTATTTATTTGAATCCATTCAGAACTAACTTTAGCAACTGTCAAGTCTGTTCAGAAGACTGTGACAGTGCCACCCAGATTACGGGGAGGACCACATTCAATATGCAATTGTTGAATATATCAGGTGCTGAAACCAAATTTCCTGTATCAGAATTTTTCTAAATCAGTTGTGAGTATAACTGTCCTATTTAACATACAAACTCCTATTCTCCTGCTGGGAGAAACTATTCCGCATCCAATCTAATACTAATTAATGATTTTCGAAATTATTCCGATTAGAAACTAATTCTTTTCGAAATTAATCTGGTGCCACACAAGTGTGCTTCGAAACTAATCCGCATCGAAACTAATCCGTGTAGAAATTATTCCTGTAGAAATCATTCCAGTCGAACGTAATCCGTTTCGAAATTAATACTTTTCGAAACTAATCCGATTAGAAACTAATATTTTTCGAAATTAATCTGATGCCACACAAGTGTGCTTCGAAACTATTCCGCATCGAAACTAATCCGTGTAGAAATTATTCCTGTAGAAATCATTCCAGTCGAACGTAATCCGTTTCGAAATTAATACTTTTCGAAACTATTCCGGCGACCCATAATTAGCACAGATGTAATAACCACAAAAAAACTGCATTGTTCTTGAATCCAGTGTAGAAGGTAAATATGGCGGAATTACTCTTCATGCTTTCAAACCCACGACTTGTCTCCAATTGTAGACGCAACTCCTTGTTTTCTGCCAGCACTTTGCACAATACACTTTGAGCATTATCCAATTCCATTTGCACTTGCACGACTTGATCATTGAGATCTGTCATGGTTCCTATAAATGTTTTCCTCATTTAGTAAAGATATTCATTGTATGCAAAAAGTAATAATTAAAGTTTTAATAGAATTGTATACCATTATCTGTGAATTCAAATGTTGAACCTCTGGTATTTGCTTGTGTGGATTCCATAACAGATGCAGACAATTCACGTTCATGTTCTATTTCTACGTCAAATGCTTGATTTCTAGCAGGCACACAGATGTTCTCGGTGAGTGTAGATGTTGCTTTTGCAACACGCTTTTCTTGCCTTTTAATTGCTCTGTCAAATCTATCCATGTTTTGTTTTGCAGTTTTAGGTCTTTTGTTCTTTTAACAAAACACGCTTGGAATGAAATCCGGGTATTTTGGATCATCTGACCATTTTCCTATAAACAGAAACATTGATTTAAAGAATGTCATTTGTTAGGAGAAAAGAACAGAGAAAATGTATATTTCAAGAACAATATGCGGTAAATATATGTTTTATGAATAATGTAAAATGATTATCGAAACTCAATAAAAATATATTTGCTCACACAACTGCTGTAGGTCATATCAAAATACAAAATCCATTCACCAGAGAATCACAAATGTGTTACATGAGAATATTACTGTACCTGATGAAAAATGTGTGATGCATAACCGTGCATACTTGTATTTTGACTCTGGCCAGTTCTCCCGTTTGATAGCGTTGTTACACAATTCTTTTCTCTTAATTTCAAAAGGCGAATTTTTGTTTGGGATTCTGTAAAATGACAGGTCAGGCCTACGTTTTGGATCATTTGTGCAACCAAATGCACAGCATTGGTAGACCATGATGCCAACAATATATCTGCAGGGAACATTGTATTTTAATTTCATTACACCTTAAATAATTGCTTTCTTCTATGGAATATACAACTTACAATAATTACTTTAATTAAATTTATCTGATAATGTAGACAGATAATTCGGTGGAAATACAACAACATGCCAATCCGAAAACCTAGCTGCACAGGTAAAATATCATTTAGGATAGTTTTAAACCAATTTGACGTGTATTGTTATGTAAAAAAGATGTTTGGTTTGTATAAACTGTTATTACATTGAATATACTATATGAATAAAATATGAATTGCAGATTTATTATTTGTGCATTATTTTATTTTAATGAAATATCTTTTAACAGTAAATAATTATATGGCGGCTGCAGAGTCCGTCACGACTGACCGTCGGCTCTTGGATCAGACGAGCATAGTTGCTGGTGACCCGGTGGTCGTTCAGGTTGCGGCTGAGTGCCTCTCACCCCCACGAGGGAAGCGCTAGCCTCAGGGGCCATGGTGTTGGCCCTTCCTGGGTGCCGCAGCCGTTCGAGCGACTGTGCCTCCGCTACGGGCGCCGGGTGCAAGATTGCCAGTGAATCTGGTCTGGCGGACAGCAGTGGGGGCCGGCACCGGGCCTCATCGACGTACGTTTCCCGCGGGACGACGATGGTGGAAATGTCGACCTCGGTGCGCCGCTTCCTTCAGGACGCGTGCGCCGGCTCGCGGAGGACAAGGGTCTGATGCCCTCGGGTCCACCACGGAATGGCTTGAAGTCCGAACTGGGCGGGCCGGGCGGTTTGGTTGAAGGTGGGTACTCCCCCCGGGCAATCTCCACGGTGTGCACTTCCGAAGGGTCTCGGACAGAGCTCCAAGACACCGTCGTGTGGGGGCCATTGCCAGGCTGGGTGGCTTTTTTGCCGGATGCCGGTGGCCCTTACACTGCGATGGGGGCCTTGTTGGGCCTGGCGGTCGAGCACCTCTCTCCGGAGATACACAGCGCGCGGTGGCCAAAGAACTGGGTCGCCTGCGCTCGCTTGACCGCACAGTACGGCCTCCGGTGACTCTGGCCTGCGGCAGCCACGGGTAAGCGGCCTATGCCAGCTCAACCTGTGCCCACCCCACGTGCACCTGCCCAGCCTGCTGCTGTCCAGCATCCTGCTATCCAGCCTGTAATAACACAGGGCACAGTAGATCAGCCTGCACTCACACAGTCATTGGCATCCCGGCATGCCGAGCTTTTACTTGGGCAACCAGCAACCACTAGAAATGGCACCCTTGGAAGATGGATTTCAATCCAGACTAACTGAGCACATCCGAACTACGCCTACATTATCTCTATGTACATCACCACAGTCTGGGCAATCTAACCATGAAAATATCCAGCAGAGGCTCTCGCCATCACCTGAAAGGCATCAACTAACCTGGGAAGATTTGGACGGTGCCGAGGATAACTTCCAAGTACGATTAGCAGAGGATTATATACTGGATCTGTGGGCTGCAGTGGAAGAGGAACTGATACCGGAGGCAATTGGAAATTTGCCTGACCACATATTTCAGTGCAGGTTTAAATTTCAAACTCAAAATAAGCTGATATAGTATGATTACCATGCAGGACGTCAAAACCTATTGGAGCATGCCAGAAATATGAAACATAGACTAGATGTCCTTAGGATGTGATCTAGCTTGTTTTATTTGCAATGATTACAAGCCAAAACGCACTGATGAATTGTGGCCATGCGGCTTGCACTAAATGCATTATAAAAATTCTGGAGGAATATAGGAATGTTAAATGCCCAATATGTAGAACAACATTAAAGCACTTGAGCCTTATGTTCCTTTAGGGTCAATCTCTTAGGAACTCTTCATTATATAAAAATTGTATATTTATAATCCCACTTATGTGAACTTCAAATCTGCATTACAGTGCTTCTTCTCAAGCAACATGAACATGAGAGATCATGTGCCCTGTTGATATATTAGGCTCAGGGCATTTCAAAGTTGGTGTTGAAACATCCTTGACCTTTTCTTTGGCATTAATTCCTGTAATGACAGGAAGGAGCACTAACTTCATGATCGTTAAAAATTTTACCTTTGTAGTACTTTACTTTCCACGAATTCCAATTCTCAGTACATTTTTTTCCATTCTTTAAATTCAGGTAAGCTATAAAACAAATATTTTCTGTGCTTCCCTTTTGCCACATGAACAAGGATACAAATGCTACAAATATCAGCAAAATATTTATTTTTTGCAGTACCTCACCTTTACAACTGGGGTGATATATTCCTGAAGGTAGGGATGACGTAGAAGCTCGGGCTAATTTGTGTGTAAGAAGTTGATGAGCAGACCTTTAAAACGGGACACTTCTTGGTCATGGTCCGTCATCATCATCATCAGATGACCGTATCTCAATGGCTTCAAGACGCTTCGGTTCGATATCACTTGTCATTATGTAAGCTGAGTATTTTCATCAAGTTATTCAGCTCGTCATTTTCCAAAATCTTAATAAGAATATGGAAATTAACAAGTAATTTCGTTATTTCAAATGGGTAACTAGACAATGGTGCACCTTTTTTGTCCAGCATTTCGCATGTTCAAAATTCTTCCACGCAAAGGGAAAATGCTGCAGTCATCTCTACATATTGCAGACAGGTCAGAAACGACCAGAGCTTTTGCCGAATCACCTTCTGTCATGATGAGACTGCACCGGGATGAGCGTTGCATGCCTGCATTATTCGCATCGTCCAGCTTCATTATCTCACCAAGCTTGGCACGTTTGGCTGCTTTTTTCATGCTCTTTAAAAGATTGTAATTGTAATGTATGATAAAATGTAAGCAACTGTAACGTTTCACTTTCGCTTTAATATCCGTACTTACCTCGGCTTTGCATTGAACCCTGGTAAAGATCGATTCCACAACGCCAGATTCGGGGATGCGAGCAAAAAATCTCCGTTAAGGCGCAAATTGAACCGAAAGTTCTCACGGGAAGAGTCACATATTATTTTCCTTGTGTAGCAAATGTAGGGGTGTCAATGAGACAATTGATGAAAACTAAGATTTGTTCTTTAATCTGAATGCATGTCAATAGTGTTAATTGCAGACAGCAGGTGCAAGCTCAATATTTGTAAACTACTAAATCTTAAAACAATTTTGCAATATTTATACACACAAATAACTACATAATTTGCTTCAACGATCTGCAAATCATTAATTTTAATTTCTATTCACAATTTATTTTATAAATAGAATTTGCTTACAATTTTGTAAAAAACGCCGAAGAAAGCAAAGTGCAACGTAAGATTGAATCTTACTGCAATAATCTCGGTGCAAATATATAGAAGTAATGCATTTTGAGAAATTAGATTGTATTGCTTGGGTGTTTCATCAATTTGCTGAACTTCAGGTCATGGATAATTATCATGAAATGTTCGACATAATTCAAAAGTATTTAGAAAAAATGGCTGTGCACCGCCAATTCCGGCTAAGATTGGAAGCAGTATTTTTTATCATGGTGTATATGTAACATAAAGTTTTGAATACAACTGAATATTCCCAATTCCAGTTTTTGAAGATTGCACGCAACGGCGAGCAGCAAGCTTATTAACATTTTTTTGCCTGTATGAACCAATATTTTTTAATGATGAAATAATCTGTTCAAATATTATTTAATTATTGCAAAATATTGGTTTATACAGTCACAAAATAAAATTTTAATAAACTTTTAAATATGGGCCAAACTCACCCAACCTGGGTCAAAGCCACCCCGTTTTATACAATACAATACAATATGTCAGGCAACTACAGGCTCTTGGCCCAACTAGGTTGCCCCTGTCAAGTACCTATACCCTCCCCATAATATTGAAAAAATCGTCTATCTTAGTCTTAAAACTTTCCACGGTACTCGTCTCCACCACCTCACTTGGCAACCCATTCCACTCATCCACAACCTTGTGAGAGAAGAAGTGTTGCCGCATCAATAGTCGGGGTCTCTGCTTCTGTAATTTGAAACGGTGTCCCCTTGTCTTACTCTCCCCAACAAGCTGGAAAAGTGCTGAGCCCCAGGGTAATTAATGTTTTTCATAAACTTAAAAACCTGAATCAAGTCCCCCGGAATTCTACGTCTTTCCAATGAAAACAACTTAAAGGAGAACAGAAAGGTGAAATCGCGATTGCACAGATTTGCATGTGAACGTGAGATTAGTTAGTTTGATCGCTAGTCTACTCCGTAAAAATAATCCCGAATTTATTACTTACGCGGTTGATCAGAATTGAAATGCCGAAGTCGGCTGATGATGGTGGATTTCACCACCCACGATTTTGCGTTTGTGACGTCACGTTTTGGCGTTAGGCATGCGGGAGTAGCTACGGCGCTTCAGTTTATGATGGTTAGAACGTTTATGACGTCAGAATGTGGTAAAAATCCGTTAGGAACGGCCTCAACTTTTCCGTTTAATATCGCCGTAGGGAAATTTTTGTCGTAAAAACGGATGTCGTAACTAGTTTCCTCGATATTAATTGCATCAGCAGTTAAAGATTGAAGCATGGTAAGGAAAAGCTTTCTGCTCACCTTTAAGGAGCAACCATTCCAATTTCGTGGACGTAAAATTTGTGGTCTCCTCAAGCTGTGTGATGTGGTGTCTGAAGGCGAATGGTAATTTTTTTTAACGAAAACTTGTACATGCAACTAACTTCCTTATGTACTATTGCTTCAATTAACTAGCCAAACATGCTTATCTATCTTTTAAGGTGGGGCATTGGAATATTTTTTCCGATCGGGGCGCCCCTGGTGGAGTCCGATTACACATGGAAGCATGGCTGAATGAATACCCATGTTTTAAAATCCACATTACAAAATCTGAAAATCATAAAATAATTCAATGCAATAATATTGTCGCCTCAGATTCATGGTTCATATCGTTTAAATGATGTGATCATAATTTAATACATAATTTAATACAAAGATATTTTCGAATGTTTTTATCACTAATTGCTATAAAGATGTTAAAATGTTTAATGTCAATTCTTCACAATTTCAAAATCGATAATTTTTGAAGATGCAATAAATTGAATTCCAAACGAGTCATCAAAATCTATATACTGGTTCATATTCATTGAATTTGGGTATGTATATCCTCTTAATTTATTTGTATTGATCATGCAAGGAATTTTCTTAAATCAGGAATTCGTAAGGAGGTGTACGTCTCATGCCATATAGCATTTTGATATTAATGTGAAAAATTGTATGAATTCTATCATCCGTTAAGTTTGTGAGTTAACACTAACATATATGTATAGGCTTAGTTCGGGTATGTATATAATTTTGCAATTTACCTTTAAAAAAGAATGAAAACAACTTTGGAAATTTGTCTAGTACAGAATATTAGCAGCGAAGCCGCGTCATTCTGCCTGTATAGGTGGCACAGCATCTCAAATCTGTTTACCGTAAATTTTCTTATAAAAGCCCGGGCTTCTATTCAAATCTTGGATTTTCAGACCAGGCTTCTATTAGAGACAGGCTTTTATTTATTCGTACTGAACAACGGTAACCAAATTTTGCAAACAGAATGCAACTAAGAACAATATT
>JAVBJR010001255.1:0-35433 GCA_031546965.1 Dysgonomonas sp. | reverse complement strand
ATATACTTGTATATTTAAAATAAACTATCTACTTTTGCAAGCCAAATTCGATCAGAAACAATAAACGCATAATATAATATAGCAATGAAAAGAACTTTTCAACCCTCTCGCAGAAAGAGAATAAACAAACACGGATTCCGCTCAAGAATGGCGACTGCTAATGGTCGTAGAGTATTAGCTTCTCGTAGAGCAAAAGGTAGAGGTAAATTAACTGTATCTGACGAAGCTGCAAAATAATTGAATAGACTATTCGCTTAGTCTTCTGTATAAATAAAAGTAGGAATTAGTTTTAATTCTTACTTTTGTCGTTTCATAGGATTCATAATTTATTTAATTCAAAGAGATGAATTGGTTCGATATTTGTATTTTTATAGTCACAGCATACTGTTTTATAAAAGGATATAAAACAGGCTTTGTCAAACAATTAACTACACTAGCCGGTCTTGTAGTAGGAGCAATGTTGTCGGGAAAGCTATCGGCTCTCATACTTCCCTATATACAGCATGTGGTTTCGCCTACAATGGCTGCTACACTGTCGTATACCGTTACTTTCCTCATTATTATTGGGGGATTCTATTTGCTGGGTACGATGATGGAAGAGATACTGAAAACTGTAAAAATGGGCACATTAAATAAACTGGCAGGAGCCGCCCTATGCCTTACCAAATGGCTGTTTGTTATAAGTATTGTTCTGAACCTCATCGTAAAAGCCGACGAACACTTTCAGTTCATCACACCCAAGATTCGAGACAACTCGGCTAGCTATAAATATATACAGCCGTTTGCTCCAACACTGATTCCTTTTCTCAAATTTAATTTAGAGTAGAGTTTTAATAATCTTAATGGGATAATTTATGAATCGATATTCCTTTCCTAACAAATAGTTTTATAAATTTGTACTCGATAAATCTACAATTACAATAAAAAAAACTCATCAATGGAACAAATGGAACAGATACCATTCAAAATCTTCTCGGGAACCAAATCTCGTTACTTAGCTGAAAAAATCTGTAATAGCTTAGGTTGTCCACTCGGCAATATGAATATCGAACGCTTCGCTGACGGCGAATTTTCGGTATCGTACGAAGAGTCGATCAGAGGACGTCAAGTATTCTTGATTCAATCGACCTTTCCCTCATCAGACAATCTGATGGAACTATTGTTAATGGTGGATGCAGCCAAAAGAGCATCGGCTCGTTCTATTGTTGCAGTTATTCCATATTTCGGGTGGGCAAGACAAGACCGCAAAGACAAGCCTCGTGTATCTATCGGTGCAAAACTGATTGCCGATATGTTGAGTGCTGCCGGAATCAACCGACTTATCACCATGGATTTACATGCCGACCAAATACAAGGTTTCTTTGATGTACCTGTAGACCACTTATATGCTTCGGCAATTTTCTCTGACTATATTAAAACTCTCGATCGTGAACATCTTGTAATAGCAACTCCCGATGTGGGCGGAACTAAACGTGCCAGCTCATATGCAAAATATTTTGGTGTGCCGATGGTTATCTGTTACAAACTGCGTAAGAAGGCAAACGAAATATCGGAAATGCAAATCATTGGTGATGTCGAAGGTATGGATGTATTAATTGTAGATGATATTGTTGATACAGCAGGAACAGTAGCTAAGGCTGCCGATTTGATGAAAAGCCACGGAGCACGCTCGGTAAGAGCCATTGCCAGTCATGCAGTTATGTCAGACCCGGCATCGGAACGTGTAGACCAATCTGCTTTAACCGAGATTATATTTACAGACAGTATACCTTACTCCAAAAAATGCGAAAAAGTAACCGTTCTTTCTGTTGCCGATGTATTTGCCGACTCCATCAGAATGGTTTGTAATAATGAGTCTATCAGCTCATTATATGTATTGTAAATAACAACATATTGTAAGATCGGGGCTGGCGATATAATTCTCAACCCGATCTTTATTTTTTGAAATTGCACATATTATTTTGCCATGTCGCTAAATAAGAATATTTTTGCTTATCAAAAAGTTAACAATAATAAACTATCATAAGAATGAAGCTCCATCACGAAGGGCGTAGCGAATTAGCAATATTAACATGTATACTATTGATTCTCAACGGAAGCCTGGTTTATTTTTTCGGTAAAAACGTATTCACCGCTTTGGTATTAGGAGCATCAATAGTCTTTTTCTTGATTGTTCTCAATTTTTACAGAAGTCCGTATCGCCGTTTTATGGGTGATATGATCAATTCTATCGTGTGCCCTGCCGATGGTAAAATTGTAGCTATAGAAGAAGTTTTTGAACCCGAATACTTTAAAGATACCAGATTGCAAGTTTCAGTCTTTATGTCTCCGCTAAATGTACATGCCAATTGGTTTCCTGTAAATGGTACAGTAATATTGAAGAAACACCATAACGGACGTTTTCAAGCAGCTTATTTGCCCAAATCGAGTACCGAAAACGAACGCTCTACGGTGGTTATCAGACGCGAAGACGGCACCGAAATACTTATGCGCCAAATAGCAGGTGCTATGGCAAAACGAATCGTGACTTATCCCGACGAAGGTTACGAAGCTCATATTGATGAACATATGGGATTCATAAAATTAGGATCACGTGTTGACCTATTTTTACCCGTTGGAACTAAGATAAATGTAACTTTAGATGAAAAGGTAACCGGAAACCAAACGGTTATAGGCGAACTTCCTCACCAAAATAACGCATGAAAAAGTATATACCCAATCTGTTTACATCGATGAATGTCTTGTCGGGATCTATAGCCTGCGTTATGGCATTCAACGGCAATTATCTTTGGGTTGTAATATGGGTTGTGGTGGGAGCTGTTTTTGATTTTCTCGACGGTTTTTCGGCTCGTATGCTTAAAGCTTACTCTCCAATCGGTAAAGAATTAGATTCTCTAGCCGACATGGTTACGTTTGGATTGGCTCCGGCACTCCTTATTTTTAGACTTTTATCGGATAATAATCCGTTGGGCACTCCCTTTTATGTATCGCCTGTCTACGGATCATACTACCTCAAAGAATTAATACCTTATGTAAGTTTCTTGCTGGTTATATTTTCGGCATTGCGTCTTGCCAAATTCAATATTGACGAAAGACAAACGACTTCATTCATTGGGTTACCAACTCCGGCTAATGCCCTGTTTTGGATTAGTTTATGCTATGGAGTAAGTACAAAAGACGAGCTTACCCAGCTTTTCAGCTTCTATCCTATCATTATCTTAGTTATAGTATTTTCTCTTCTATTGACATCCGAAATACCTATGTTTTCCTTGAAAATAAAGAGTTTGAAGCTCAAAGGAAACGAACTTAGATACCTGCTTGTCCTTTTTATGGCTATTGCTATATTTTACTGGGGAATATTGGGTATCTCTGCCGGAATTGTACTCTATATATTGTTGTCGGCTATTACATCCAAGTTCTTAAAGAAATAGAGAAACCCTTGCTAGAGGTTAAATATTCCAAAAAGCTTTTCTTAGAACAGGTATTCCTTGTATATTTACACTCATAGATTTAAAATTCTAAATACTCAATGGGTAGTTTTTTTCTTTTTATACTAATAGTCATCTTAGCTATTATAGCAATGGTTGGAGGTGCTGTGTTGAGGGTTGTGCGTGTGTTTACCAAACAAACAAATGCTTTCAACCAAGGGCAGTCGACTAATAATAGCAGATACAGAGATCAACAGAATCAACAGGCACATAACGATAATCACCAAAAGATATTTGGTAAAGAAGAGGGTGAATATATCGATTACGAAGATATTAAATGAACCCCACCCGACCTCCCGAAAAGGAGGAGTTTGTATTATTTCAGCAATTCTCTTAACTCTGCAACACCTTCCGAAGCGCCTTTCCGTATAAAATGTATTTTATCTCGTGATACTGCAACCACATTGGGGTCTATTATGTAAATGGGAGTTCCCGCAGCCACATAATTAATAAGCCCTGCAGCCGGATACACATTCAGCGAGGTCCCTATAATGACTAAAGCATCTGCACCTCTCACTAATTTTTCGGCAGTATCCATCAAGGGAACAGCCTCTCCAAACCAAACGATATGAGGACGCAGCGGAGAACCGTCGTCACAAACATCACCTACATTAATATCGGAATTATCCGGATCTAAAAGGTAAATTTTCTGCGGATTGATTGACGAACGGGCTTTCATCAATTCGCCATGCAGGTGTATTACCGAAGTACTTCCTGCCTTTTCATGCAGATTATCTACATTTTGAGTAATTATTTGTACATTATATTCTTGTTCCATCTCGGCTAATCCAAGATGTCCGTCATTGGGTTTGGCTTGTAGAGACTCTCTTCTTCTTTTATTGTAAAAATCCAAAACCAGTTGAGGATTTCGCCTGAAACCTTCGGGTGTTGCCACGTCTTCTACTCGATGTTGCGCCCACAATCCACCTGAATCTCTAAAGGTTGCAATTCCACTTTCGGCACTCATGCCTGCCCCTGTTAAAACAACAATATTTTTCACTTCCGATATTTTTTGTAAGATTTAACAAATTATTTGCTAAGTTCTTTGATTTTCAAGCGTGAAAGTTAGATAAAATATCGTCAAAAGAGTTATTTTTGCAAGGTTATAAATCAGAAATCAACGTAGGGTAATAAAAACAGGAAAATCCCGAATAATAGGAAAACAATGGACAAAATAAGTTACGCTCTAGGGTTAAGTATTGGAAACAACTTTTTAAGCTCAGGTATCAAAAAAATCGACATCAATGTATTTGCTAAAGCTTTAGAAGATGTATTGAACGACAACCAACCATCGATGAGTTACGACGAAGCAAAGAGCGTTATCAATGACTACTTTACAAATTTACAAACCGAAAAACTTGACATTAACGAAAAAGCAGGTCAAGAATTTTTAGAAATCAACAAAAAGCGTGCAGAGGTAGTAACCCTACCCAGCGGATTACAATACGAAATTGTCACAAAAGGAGACGGTAAATTACCTAAGGCTACCGATCAAGTAAAATGCCATTATCACGGTACACTTATCGACGGCACTATTTTCGACAGTAGTGTACAACGTGGTACGCCTGCTACATTTGGTGTAAATCAGGTAATTAAAGGATGGGTAGAAGCTTTGCAATTGATGCCTGTGGGTTCGAAATGGAAATTGTTTATCCCATCGAACCTTGCATATGGAAAAGCTGGAGCCGGACAATCGATAGAGCCCAATTCTACATTAGTATTCGAGGTAGAAGTTTTAGATATTGTGTAATGAGAAACAAGTAGACGAGTTAACAAGTCTCGTAAACTTGTATACTAGTTAACTTGTCAAATAAAAAAACAAATAATTTATATTCACTTAATAATAAAAATAATTAATTTTTTAAATGAAAAAAATTCAAATCCTTGCACTTAGTGCAATTGCCGCTATTGGCACAATGGTCGTTTCTTGTCAAGGGGGCGGTGCCGGTACTCCCAATGCAACTTTAAAAACACAAGTTGATACTCTCTCTTACGCATATGGTGTTCAACTATCGGAAGGTGGATTAAACCAATATCTGTCTCAACTAGGAGTTTTACAGGATACAGCAATGGTTAAGGCAACAGAAAACCAACGTATTAGTGCAGAGACTGATCCTGCTAAAAAAGCTCAACTTGAAAAAGCATTGGTTGCTAAACTTGATTCTATAAATAAAGCAAATTCTAAAAATCTTGAACAATTTATCAAAGGGTTGAACGAAAGCTTCAATTCTACAAGTAAAGATAAGGATGCGTATTTCAATGGTCTTCAAGTAGGTGGTCAATTGAAACAAATGGCAGATAATTTCCAAAATCAAGTATTGGATTCTGCAAAAGTTAACAAAGATGCTTTCCTTGCAGGTTTGCTCAACTCTCTAAAGAAAGAAAAATTAGCTGTTGCAAATGCAAATGAAATGGTTCAAGCTAAAATGATGGCTTCTCAAGCTAAAGCTCAAGCTAAACAAGAAGAAGAGCTTAAGAAACAAAATGGAGCACAAATAGAAGCTGCTAACAAATTTTTAGAAGAAAACAAAACTAAAGAAGGTGTTACAGTACTTCCTAGTGGTCTTCAATACAAAGTTATCAAACAAGGTACAGGAGCAATACCAACTGCTAGCGATCGAGTTAAAGTATTCTACAAAGGATCTTTAATTGATGGTACTGTATTTGAAACTAACGAAGGTAAAGATGCTGTTGTATTTGGTGTAGGTCAAGTAATTAAAGGATGGACTGAGGCTCTTCAATTGATGCCTGCAGGTTCAAAATGGACTCTATACATCCCTTACGACTTGGCTTATGGTGCGCAACAAGCCGGATCTATAGCTCCATTCTCTACTCTTATATTTGATATTGAGCTAGTAAGCATCGAAAAATAATTTTTTTCGATTGACTATATAGAAAGAGGCTGATATAATTATCAGTCTCTTTTTTTTGTGGTACACACCAATGTAGGGGTAAAGCTGTCTACCCTATTAACCCATCATTTCACGGGCAGGGCAGAGCACAGCCTCCCCAGCGAAATTCATTATTGGCTGCACATAAATGATAAAATACAGATGTCTTTCGAAACTGCATTTTAATACAATACAGCCCATATATATTATATATGTCTACCATTATATAAGTTTTAGAAATAGACTTTCTAAAATAATTTGGTAGCAAAACAGCTACTTTTCATCAAGAAAAAATAGGTAGATAAAAAATTACTAGTATATTTGACACACAAATAGAATAAAAAGAAAGAATATGGAAAAAATCGATAAACTTGACAAAAAGATTCTCGAAATTATTTCGCAGAATGCAAGAATTCCGTTCAAAGACGTTGCTTTGGAGTGTGGGGTGTCAAGAGCAGCTATACATCAGCGCGTACAGAGAATGATCGAAATGAAAGTTATCATCGGATCAGGATACATTATCAATCCTAAAGTTTTAGGTTACAATACTTGCACATACATCGGGGTAAAATTAGAAAAAGGATCGATGTACAAAACGGTAATTCCCGAATTGGACAAAATACCCGAAGTTGTTGAATCGCATTTCACAACAGGACCTTATACCATCTTGGTAAAACTATATGCAAAAGACAACGAGCATTTGATGGAATTACTAAACAACAAAATACAAGAAATACCCGGTGTTGTTGCAACCGAGACTATGATTTCTTTAAGTCAAGGAGTAAAACGTCAAATTCCGATCACAAAATCTGAATAATACATTCATACACAATCATATATGATTAAAAGGATAATCTACAGTGATAGATTATCCTTTTGGTTTACTAAAAAAAACAAAAGCTATCATTTACATCTCTTTTTTTAATACTTTTGCAGTTCAGAATAAGTGATTTTATACACACAATGGGAAAAGATAAACAAACAGGTAGTTTTCTGAAAAAGATAGTAAATAATATCTATGTAAGAAACATAGCAGCGATGATTCTCATTGCCCTTGTTCTTATTGGTATTACGCTTTTTTTTATAAATAGATACACACGACACAACGAAACCATTGAGGTTCCAGATTTAACTGGGCTACAGGTCAAAGATGCTGCGGCAATAATTGCAGATAGAGACCTCAGATATGAGGTAGTAGACTCTGTTTTTCAAAGAGATGGCGTTCCCGGAGCTATTTTAGAGCAGATACCCAGTGGAAAAACGAATGTAAAATACGGAAGAACAATCTACTTGACAATACAGGCAAACGAAGAACCTTTGGTGGCTATTCCCGATTTGGAAGATGCCTCCTTAAGACAAGCCGAAACCCTCCTTAATGCTTTGGGAATAACTAAAATAAATATAGTTTCTGTTCCGTCCGAATTTCAAGACTTAGTATTTGGTATCGAATACAAGGGTTCGCCTCTAAAAGGTGGGCAAAAAATACCAAAAGGATCTACGGTTACTCTGAGAGTAGGAAACGGAAGCGGAAGCAACGCTTCAGACAGTTTACAAATTGAAGGAAGCGAAACAATCATCAAATGATCAATCAACTGGAAGATATAGACGATCTACTGGAAGGAGATCAAGAAGAACAAGGCTCAACAGAATTATTTGAGCATTATCGGTTTGTAGCCGATAAAGGACAAGGGCTGTTACGTGTCGACAAATTTATCATGTTACGCATAGACGGAGTTTCGCGTAACAGAATACAAAGTGCAGCAGAGGTAAATTGTATTTTGGTGAACGGCATTGCCGTAAAATCGAACTACAAAGTAAAGCCTAACGATATCGTAACGATAGTTATGGATCGTCCTCGCCGCGAAATTGAAATAATACCCGAAGATATTCCTATTGATATCGTATACGAAGATCAAGATCTGATGGTAATCAACAAACAAGCGGGCTTAGTGGTGCATCCCGGTCATGGTAACTATACCGGAACTTTGGTAAATGCGATTGCATTCCACCTGAAAGATACCCCCGAATATGATTCTAAAGACCCTCGTTTGGGTTTGGTTCATCGTATAGATAAGGATACCTCGGGGTTATTGGTAATTGCCAAGAATGCCGAAGCAAAAACCCACTTGTCGAGACAGTTTTTCGATAAGAGTACCAAACGTGAGTATATTGCATTGGTATGGGGAGGGGTTGAGCAGGATTCGGGCAGAATTGAAGGCAACATTGGCAGAAACGTGAGAGACCGATTGCAAATGTGTGTGTTTGCAGACCCCGAATTAGGAAAACCGGCAGTAACCAATTACGAAGTTTTGGAACGATTGGGGTATGTGACTTTGGTAAAGTGCCGTCTCGAAACGGGTCGTACACACCAAATACGTGTTCACATGAAACATATAGGGCATACGCTGTTTAACGACGAACGGTACGGAGGAAACATTATACTGAAGGGCACTGCATTTACTAAATACAAGCAATTTGTACAGAACTGCTTTAATCTGTGTCCACGTCAAGCACTCCATGCCAAAATGTTGGGATTTATCCATCCTCGTACAGGTGAGGAGATGTTATTTGAATCGCCACTACCCGAAGATATGACTCTTATGATTGACAAATGGAGAGGTTATATTTCAAATAGAGAGATTTGAGTGCAACAATACAGGAAAATTGAAATTTAATGTCGTACTTTTAAAGCTATAACTTGTTTTATAGTTATACTTAAAAGTACAATAAAAAAGGTCTGAGACCTTACATTTTATAAGTGACGCTTGCTATGAAGAAAAATGTTGCAATTATATGGGGAGGATATTCTTCTGAGATTGTAGTCTCCGAAAAAAGCATGAATGGTATATACTCGTTCCTCGATAAGGATCGGTATAATATCTATAAAATTAAAATCGACAAAAAAAGTTGGTCGGCAGAAATTGAGGGCAAAGAATACTGTGTTGATAAAAACGATTTCAGCATTTTATTTGAGTCTGCTAAAATTAAAATCGATTTTGCCTACATTACTATACATGGCACTCCGGGAGAAGATGGTCGCTTGCAGGGCTATTTCGATATGCTCGATATACCCTACTCCTCTTGCGATTGGATGGCTTCGGCTCTCACCTTCAATAAATTTGTTTGCAACAATTTTCTTAAAAACTTCGGAATCAATGTAGCAAAGTCGGTATATCTGAACAGAGATACAAAATACGACATCAATACTATTGCCGAGACGCTTAAGTTTCCTATATTTATCAAACCAAATACGGGAGGATCTAGTTTTGCAACAACTAAAGTGAAGGCTATCGAAATGATGCAAGAAGCTATAGATTTTGCTTTTTCGGAAGCTTCGGACGTAATTATCGAAAGCTTTATCAGCGGTAGAGAGGTTACCTGCGGTTGTTACAAAACAACAGACCGAGAGGTTATACTTCCTATTACCGAAGTAATAACGAAGAACGAATTTTTTGATTATAATGCCAAATATATGGGAGAAGTGGAGGAAATAACTCCTGCTGATTTGTCTTCCGAAATAACTTCGCAGATACAGCAACTCACCTCCAAAATATACGATTTGGTGGGTGCAAAGGGAATAATCAGAGCCGACTTTATTATATCGGATAACATACCTTATTTATTAGAAGTAAATACAACACCCGGAATGACCTCAACAAGTTTTATACCCCAGCAAGTGAAAGCTGCCGGACTAAGTATGACTGATGTGTTGACCGAGATAATTGAATGTGAATACCAAAAAATACAAAAAAGTGATGATGAGCGATAATAAATTCAATGATATAGCCCCTTTAGAAGACTGTGAGGTAAAGCAAACTATCCAAGATTTACTTGTCGATCCGGGCTTTATGTTTGCTGTAAAGTATATAATGCCCGATATAAACTGGGATGAGTTTTCGTCGGAAATGTCGAAATACAATACAAAATTCGACTTTCAATCAAAGATGATTGCTCCCACAATATGGGCACTTGCCAATAGAACATCATCCGGGGTAGCCAGTTCGGGCTGGGAAAAATTGGGAGATAAGGCTCATTTGATCATATCTAACCATCGCGATATCATTTTGGATGCGGGCATACTGAATATACTCCGCAACGAAAAAGGGTTGGAAACAACCGAAATAGCCATCGGAGATAATTTGCTGATTCATCCTTGGATCGAAAAACTGGTTCGTCTCAACAAAAGTTTCCTCGTAAAAAGAGGGGTATCTGTCAGACAAATGTTTGAGGTATCCTCACACATGTCCGAATACATTCATTATGTGATTAATAGCAAAAAAGAATCTGTTTGGCTGGCTCAAAGAGAAGGCAGAGCCAAAGATTCTAATGACCGCACTCAAGAAAGTGTTCTAAAGATGCTCGCTTTATCTGCTCCATCAGGAGGTTTTACGGAGAGAATTAAGAGCCTGAATATACTTCCCCTATCTATTTCTTACGAATACGATCCTTGCGACTACTTAAAGGCAATGGAGTTTCAACTGAAAAGAGATAATCCCGAATACAAAAAGGCTCAAATTGATGACTTGAGAAATATGGAAATCGGGCTATTAGGTTTTAAAGGGAGAATTCATTTCAGGTTTTGTGATGAAATCAATGATAAGCTAAACTCAATAGAATTACTTGATAAAAAAGAACGTACTGCAGCCGTAGCTCATATTATTGATCGTGAGATTCATTCTAATTACGAATTTTATCCGTGTAATTATATTGCCTACGACCTGTTAGAAAATTCAAAGAAATATAAAGAACATTACACGGATGAACAGGAGAACGATTTTAACACGTATATGACGAAACAGATCGACAAAATAAAGCTCGAAAATAAGGATATTTTTTTCTTGAGAACCAAGATATTAGAGATGTATTCCAATACACTAAAAAACTATCTAATAGCAAAGGAAGAATAATTATTCTTCCTTTCTCTTTTTTAATAGGCAAAGCATATACAGAATGCGTTATTTTTCATAATTTTGTCACGGAAACACGCACCCTTTTGTGATTTTCAACTGCATACTAGTTTAAAAGTGTTCATACCAATACAGAGATACAACTAACTAACAACTTATTATTAAGTACACATTATGATCAGACTAAAAAATATAACAATTTGTTTTCTATTCTTTTTTACCTTGTTATCGGGTAATGGTTTTGCTCAAGAGTTACTACAGAACGATAAATTTACCTATGCACCCCTGTTTGATAATCAGGTTGTACTAATTAGAGAAATACCATTCAACAACTCTGTGAGTCTTGATAAGAATTTTCGGATAATAAAGGAATGGGACAAAGAACATTATGCTTCTGATCCTCTAATATCGGATATCACGTACGACAATCCGGAGAAAGATATAGCTATAAAATCAAAAATAGAACTGATACTCCCTCCCAATGAAGATAATATTAGAGAGGCTGTTGTAATGACTTATTTTCTTAACACCTTTATCTGCAACAACAAATGTATATTTGAGGCAAAGGGTATTACCTACAAATTGAAGAATGTAAAGAAAAAATTGAAAGCAGAAGATACTATAACCGAAGCTGCAATTGCCGAACAAGGTCCACAGCAAGAACTTAGGATCAATATTCAAAAAAGTACATTTTACTTTTTCGACGAACTCGCTGCAAGCTTAGAAAAAGCTTTAGAGGCAGGAATTTAAAAATCGAAGCTCAATTGTTTATTTGTCAAATTAAACGTTAAACGGTGGTAAGGTGTCACCCCATATTCTTGAATTGCTAATCGGTGTTTCACAGTAGGATAGCCCTTATTTTGATTCCACCCGTATTGAGGATATTCTTCGTTTAATTGCATCATAAAATCATCCCGATATGTTTTTGCCAATATAGATGCAGCAGCAATGGCTAGAAATTTGGCATCGCCTTTTACGATACATGTATGAGGTATGTCTCCGTATTTTTTAAACCGGTTTCCATCAATCAATAAATGTTCGGGGGTCACTCGCAAATCGGCAACAGCACGGTGCATAGCCAAAAAAGAGGCATTCAATATATTTATCTGATCTATTTCGGAATGAGATACTATGCCTACAGCCCAAGCGAGTGCCTGCTCTTCGATAACTGTTCTTAAATCGTATCTAGTTTTCTCTTTTAATTGCTTGGAGTCATTCAGTAGACTACAGCTAAAATCAGGAGGAAGTACAACTGCTGCCGCAAATACCGGTCCGGCTAAGCATCCACGCCCGGCTTCGTCGCAACCGGCTTCTACAGTATTAGGATTTAAAAAAGATTGAAGCATTTTAAGTAAACATTACATGACAAAACATATTCCCTCCAAAAATAAGTATATTATTCTATTTTCACTAATTATGAGATAATTTATCAAGTTTTTTCATTTAATTGATTCCAAATAATTGATTTAATAATTACCTTTGCGATATAGGAAGATTAGAAAGAAGTTATCATACTATTAAACTCAAAATAACCGTCATGAAATTAGATACCCTAACTGCCATTAGTCCCATTGATGGTCGTTATCGGAACAAAACCGAAGAACTAGCGAACTATTTTTCGGAGTATGCGTTAATCAAGTATCGTGTATTAGTTGAAGTTGAATACTTCATTGCGTTATGTGAACTTCCTTTGCCTCAATTGAAAAATATCAATCACTCTATTTTTCCTGAATTGAGAAAAATAGTTACTGATTTTTCGGAAGAGGATGCAACCCATATCAAAGAAATCGAAAGCATTACTAACCACGATGTAAAGGCTGTAGAATATTTCATAAAAGAAAAATTTGACATTTTGCATCTTGACGAATATAAAGAGTTTATCCATTTTGGACTTACCTCTCAGGATATAAACAATACCTCTATTCCGCTTTCGTTGAAAGAGGCTTTGGAGAATACATACTATCCACTTTTAGAAGAATTGATAAACCTGCTGCAAGGCAAAGCCGAAGAATGGCAAGAGGTATCTATGCTGGCTAAGACGCATGGGCAACCTGCCTCTCCTACTCGTTTAGGAAAAGAAATTATGGTATTTGTGAGCCGTCTTAAGAATCAAGTTGGCTTGTTAAAATCGATTCCTTTTTCTGCAAAATTTGGAGGAGCAACAGGTAATTATAACGCTCACACAGTGGCTTATCCACAATATAACTGGAAAGAATTCGGCTCTACATTTGTAGCTGATAAACTGGGTTTATTGAGAGAAGAGTATACCACACAAATATCTAATTATGATAATATGGCGGCAATCTTTGACGGATTGAAGCGCATTAATACAATCATAATTGATTTGAATCGTGACTTTTGGCAATACATTTCGATGGAATACTTTAAGCAAAAGATCAAAGCAGGAGAAATTGGCTCATCAGCCATGCCTCATAAAGTAAATCCTATCGATTTCGAAAATGCCGAAGGTAATCTAGGTATCGCCAATGCCATATTAGAGCATCTGTCAGCCAAGTTACCTATCTCTCGTTTGCAAAGGGATTTAACTGACTCTACTGTATTGAGAAATGTGGGTGTGCCTGTCGGTCATATTATAATTTCGCTTCAAAGCACATTAAAAGGATTAGGAAAACTACTTCTAAATAAAGATGCTTTGGATAACGATTTGGAAAAAAACTGGGCAGTAGTAGCCGAAGGGATACAAACCATATTGCGTCGCGAAGGTTATCCAAAACCTTACGAAGCTTTAAAAGAGCTGACTCGTACTAACGAAGCCATTACCATGAATTCTATATCGAATTTTATCGATGGATTGTCTGTTAGTGAAGAGGTGAAAATTGAATTAAGAAAAATAACGCCTCATACATATACAGGCGTATAACTCAAAGTAACCGCGAGGTTATGATAATTAATTAAATGATCAAAATTTAAATCTTATTACCGATGATTACAGACAGAGATAATGAAAGCCGAGATGGTTACTCATCATCAAATAAACCGTCTCTTAACAAGAATACTCAGGGGGGTGATGCAAAGAAAAAACGTCCTCGTGTAGGAGATACTCGTCCCGTTATTAACAGAGATAACAACAGAGATAATAGCTCTGATGACAGACGCAGTAGCTACAATGCTGACGATAGACGCAGCAATTACAACTCTGATGACAGACGTAGTAATTACAATGCAGGCGGTTCAGGGGAAAGAAGAAGTAATTACAGTTCAGAAGGTCGCAGCAACTACAATTCTGACGACAGACGCAGTAACTACAACTCTGGAGGAGGAGAAAGAAGAAGCAATTACAGCTCCGAAGGACGCAGTAATTACAATTCGGACGACAGACGTGGCGGTGGAGGCGGTGGTTCATACCGTCCAAACAATCAATCACGAGACAACAATCGCAGACCTTATGACAACAGAGATCAAAGATCGGGCGACTCTCAAGACAGAAACAAAGGACCTAAACAGCTGTTTAAACCTGTTAAGTACAAGGAAAATCTAGATCCTGATACTCCAATCCGTTTAAATAAATACTTAGCCAATGCAGGTGTATGCTCTCGACGTGAAGCCGATTCATTCATCACTGCAGGTGTAGTAAGAGTTAACGGTGAGCTTGTTTCGGAACTGGGAGCTAAGGTAAAACGCGGTGATACTGTTACTTTTCAAGACAAACCGGTGCGTTTAGAAAGCAAAGTATATGTACTCCTAAATAAACCAAAAAATACGGTAACAACTTCTGACGATCCTCAAAACAGAAAAACTGTTATGGATTTGGTGAAGGGGGCTTGTCCCGAACGTATTTATCCTGTAGGTCGTTTGGACAGAAATACAACAGGTGTACTACTTCTTACCAACGATGGAGACTTGGCTTCTAAGCTAATGCACCCCAAATATGTAAAGAAAAAAATATATCAAGTGAAACTCGATCGCGAAGTAGCTATCGAAGATATGCAAGCCATTGCCGACGGTGTGATGCTTGATGACGGAGAAATACACGCAGATTCAATTGCTTACGTGGGAGAAGATGTTCTTGACGAAGTTGGAATCGAAATCCATTCAGGACGAAATCGTATTGTACGCCGTATATTCGAAAAATTAGGATATCAAGTTCTAAAACTCGATCGTGTATATTTTGCCGGTCTGACCAAGAAAAATATTACTCGTGGCAGATGGAGATATTTAACCGAATCGGAAGTAAACATGCTTCGCATGGGTGCTTTTGAATAAATAAAATTACGTAGTTACAAGTTACGAGTTACAAGTTACCAATTTACAGGATTTGCCTGTTTGTAACTTGTAACTCGTAACTCGTAACTTATTATTCATAACCTTAGTTAGGGAAAACTTAAATTGAAAATGGAAATAATTCGTAGAACTAAAATTTCAGACTTGCTCCACAGAGACGATTTTGGAGCAACCGTTAGTGCAAAAGGTTGGGTACGCACCCGCAGAGGCAACAAATTTGTAAGTTTTATACATCTGAATGATGGTTCTACAATAAATAATATCCAAGTAGTTGCAGATGCAGAACTCTTTAACGAAGAATTACTAAAGAAGATAACCACAGGCGCATGTATTCATGTAATCGGCACTTTAGTGGCATCGCAAGGACAAGGACAAAGCTGCGAAATACAAGCCAAAGAAATAGAAATCTATGGTATTGCTGATCCCGAAGAATATCCTTTACAAAAACAAAAGAGCGGACCTTCATTAGAATATCTTCGTGAAATAGCACACTTACGTCCACGTACAAATACGTTTGGAGCAATCCTGCGTATGCGTCACCACATGTCATTTGCTATTCACAAGTATTTTAATGACCACGGATTCTTTTACCTGCACACTCCTATAATTACAGCTTCTGATGCCGAAGGAGCAGGTTCTATGTTTCAGGCAACCACTCTCGATTTTAATAATACACCTCGTACCGAAACGGGTGCAGTAGATTATAGTCAGGACTTCTTTGGTCGTCAAACAAACCTTACTGTTTCAGGACAATTAGAAGGAGAACTGGGAGCCATGGCATTGGGTGCTATCTATACTTTTGGACCTACATTCCGTGCCGAAAACTCGAATACACCTCGTCACCTTGCAGAATTTTGGATGATAGAACCCGAAGTTGCTTTTGCTGATATCAACGATAATATGGATTTGGCAGAAGATTTTTTACAATATCTAATTAAATATGCACTCGAAAATTGCAAAGATGATATTGCATTCCTAGCTGAAAAATATGACACCGAATTAATAGACAGACTAAACTTTGTCACCAACAATAAATTCATACGATTGACTTACACAGAAGGTGTAAAGATTTTGGAAGAAAGCAAACATAAATTCGAGTTCCCCGTTTATTGGGGTGCTGATCTACAATCGGAACATGAACGTTATTTGGTAGAGCAACACTTCAAATGTCCGGTTATCCTTACTGACTATCCGAAAGAAATTAAGTCTTTCTATATGAAGCAAAATGAGGATGGAAAAACAGTTCGAGGTATGGATGTCCTTTTCCCTAAAATCGGAGAAATTATCGGAGGGTCGGAACGTGAAGCCGATTATGACAAACTGATGAATCGTATCAAAGAAACAGAAATGAATGCCGATCCAATATGGTGGTACTTAGAAACTCGCAAATTTGGAACTGCTCCTCATGCCGGATTTGGTCTTGGTTTTGAGCGTCTGATGCTATTCATTACAGGTATGGGTAATATCAGAGATGTTATTCCATTCCCAAGAACTCCGAATAATGCTGAATTCTAAATAATACAGCATACGAGACAATAATCACATAAAAAAAGCACCCTCAAAACTTGAGAGTGCTTTTTTAGCAAAGAGTAATATGGTAATTATTCTTCAGTCTTATTTTCGTCTTCCGCCTTAGCTTTAGCTGCCTTTGGAGCTTTAGCTTTAGCTTCTTTTACTTCAGAAACTACTTCTGCATCATCTGCTTTTTTCTTAGAACGACGTGTCTTAGGTTTAGCAACAGCTTTAGAAGTTTCTTTCGACATGTTTTCGTTGTAGTCTACTAACTCAATAAAACACATTGAAGCATTGTCTCCTAAACGGTTTCCGGTTTTGATTATACGAGTATAACCACCCGGACGATCTGCAACTTTTACAGACACGTTTTGGAACAATTCTGTTACAGCTGTTTTACTTTGAAGATCTTGGAATACTAAACGTCTTGAGTGAGTAGTATCTTCCTTCGATTTAGTAATGATAGGCTCAATAACTTTCCTTAAAGCCTTTGCTTTCGCTACAGTAGTAAAAATACGCTTGTGCATGATCAAAGAAGCACACATGTTAGATAACATTGCATTTCTATGCGTATTGGTACGACCTAAGTGATTAAATTTTTTATTATGTCTCATCGCTTATTAATCTTTATCTAATTTATATTTGGATATATCCAGCCCAAAAGAAAGGTTCAGACTATCTAATAATTCGTCTAACTCTGTAAGAGATTTCTTACCGAAATTACGGAATTTAAGAAGGTCATTTTTATTGAACTGAACAAGCTCACCTAAAGTTTCTACTTCTGCCGATTTCAAACAATTCAGAGCACGAACCGACAGGTTCATGTCTACTAACTTGCTTTTCAATAACTGGCGCATGTGAAGTATTTCTTCGTCAAACTCTTCGTTACCATCAGTTTCAGTTTGCTCCAATAAGATTTTCTCATCAGAAAACAACATGAAGTGATGAATAAGAATTTTTGCAGCTTCTTTCAGTGCATCTTTTGGATGTATAGATCCATCAGTCGATATTTCTATCACTAATTTTTCGTAATCTGTTTTTTGCTCCACACGATAATTTTCGATAGAGTATTTCACATTACGGATCGGAGTATAGATAGAGTCAATTGCGATTACATTAACATCGTCAGACAGGCTACGATTCTCATCTGCTGGAACGTATCCACGACCTTTGTTAATTGTTAACTCAATTTGAAGATTCGCACTTGGATCCAAGTGGCAAACCACTAGTTCAGGATTTAAAACTTCAAATCCGGATAAATGCTTACCTATATCTCCAGCTTTGAACACTTCCGAACCCGAAATAGTAATGCTTACTTTCTCATTCTCTATCTCTTCGACTATTTGTTTAAATCGAACTTTTTTCAGATTCAGGATTATATTTGTTACATCCTCTATAACTCCAGGTACAGTAGCAAATTCATGCTCCACACCATCGATTTTTATAGAAGTAATAGCAAAACCTTCAAGTGAAGAAAGGAGAATACGGCGAAGAGCATTACCTACAGTAATACCGTAGCCGGGTTCCAACGGACGAAACTCGAACTTACCGAAGAAGTTGTCCGCTTCTAACATCAATACTTTATCGGGTTTTTGAAATGCTAATATCGCCATGAAATTAATCTTTAGAATACAATTCTACTATCAACTGTTCTTTAATGTTCTCTGGAATATCAGCTCTCTCAGGTAAGTGTAAATATTTACCTGATTTAGTTGAATTATCCCACTCTATCCATGGATACTTGCTGTGGTTGAACCCAGACAAAGCATTATCAATAACCTCTAAAGATTTTGATTTTTCACGAACAGCTATTATTTGTCCCGGCTTTACAGAGTAAGATGGTATATTTACAATTTTGCCTTCGACCAAGATGTGACGATGCGAAACCAACTGACGGGCAGCTGCTCTTGTAGGAGCTATACCCAAGCGGAATACAACATTGTCGAGTCTTGATTCAAGGAATTGTAATAAAACCTCACCTGTAATACCACGGGCGCTTGCAGCTTTTTCAAACAAGTTACGGAATTGTTTTTCCAATACCCCGTAAGTATATTTAGCTTTTTGTTTTTCACGCAACTGAATACCATATTCAGAAGTCTTTTTCTTTCTACCATTACCATGTTGTCCCGGAGGGTAATTCTTTCTAGAAAGAACTTTATCCGGTCCGAAGATAGGCTCACCGAATTTACGGGCTATTCTTGATTTTGGTCCTGTATATCTTGCCATTTTTTTAAAATTAAAACATTAAAAAGAAGCGAGAATTGTGCAGCCGCGATTACAGAGAGGGTTACTTGCAATCAATCACAACTCATGTTTCTAAACTTAGAAATTGGGATTAAACTCTTCTGTGTTTTGGAGGACGACAACCGTTGTGAGGAAGTGGAGTAACGTCAACTATTTCTGACACCTCTATTCCTGCACCATGTATTGTACGGATTGCAGACTCACGTCCGTTACCCGGACCTTTTACAAACACTTTCACTTTTCTCAAGCCTAGGTCATATGCTACTTTAGCACAATCCGAAGCCGCCATCTGTGCTGCATAAGGGGTATTTTTCTTAGAACTTCTAAAACCCATTTTACCTGCAGATGACCAGCTGATCACTTGACCTTCGCTGTTTGTAATTGAAATAATAATATTGTTAAATGAAGAATGCACGTGAACTTGTCCGTTTGCATCAACTTTAACGTTTCTCTTCTTAGCTGCGACTGTTTTCTTTGCCATATCAAACGATTATTTTGTAGCCTTTTTCTTGTTTGCAACAGTTTTCTTTTTGCCCTTACGAGTACGAGCATTATTTTTAGTGCTTTGTCCTCTTAGAGGTAAGCCAATACGGTGACGAATACCACGGTAACAACCGATATCCATTAGGCGCTTGATGTTCAATTGAACCTCAGATCTTAGATCTCCTTCAACTTTAAATTGAGTTGAGATCAATTCACGGATTGTACCCGCTTGCTCATCTGTCCAATCTTTTACTTTTACATCTTTATCAACACCTGCTTGTTCTAAAATTTTATTAGAACTACTACGTCCGATACCATATATATATGTCAAGGCAATTTCGCCTCTCTTATTTTGCGGTAAATCGACACCAACTATTCTTATAGCCATATACTAGATTATTTTTGCAAAATTAGTAAATTATCCCTGACGTTGTTTGTACTTAGGGTTTTTTTTGTTTATTACATATAAGCGACCGTTTCTCCTGACAATCTTACAGTCAGCAGTACGCTTTTTTAATGATGCTCTTACTTTCATATCTTGTTTTTTTATTTGTATCTGAAAGAGATTCGACCTTTAGTCAAATCATATGGAGACATTTCAACACGCACCTTATCGCCGGGTAATATTTTGATATAGTGCATACGCATCTTACCCGAAATATGAGCGGTTATCTCATGTCCATTTTCTAACTCTACACGAAACATTGCATTAGACAATGCTTCTACAATTACGCCATCTTGTTCTATTGATGCTTGTTTAGCCATAAAAATTGATTTAGATTCCGTTATTTCCTAATACAGCCTCAATAAATTCGAACGTTGATAAGATGTCTGCTTTACCTTCACGGATCGAAACTGTATGTTCGAAGTGAGCTGATAATTTTCTATCCTTTGTTCTTACTGTCCACCCATCGCTTTCAAAAACAACGTTTCGGCTTCCTTGATTAATCATGGGCTCGATTGCAATACACATTCCCTTCTTTAACAAAGGACCGGTTCCTCTCCTTCCATAATTTGGAACTTCGGGAGCCTCGTGCATTTTGCGTCCGATACCATGACCTACTAATTCGCGAACTACCGAATATCTTAATTTTTCGCAATAAGACTGAACGGCTTCACTAATATCTCCGACACGATTACCTTCAATGGCTTTTTCTATTCCTTTATAGAGAGACTCCTTGGTAGTTCTCAACAAAGCTTTAGCTTCGTCCGACACCTCTCCTACACAAAATGTATAGGCTGAATCTCCACAAAAACCATTCTTCTCAGTTCCGCAGTCAACAGATATTATATCTCCGTCTTTAAGAACATAACCTCCCGGTATTCCATGTACTACCACATCATTTACCGAAGCACATATACTTCCTGTAAAATCAATAGTACCCGGTGCACCTTTATAGCCTTTAAAAGATGGAATTGCTCCATGACTTCTGATAAATTCTTCAGCTATCTTATCTAAATGCAAGGTAGTAACCCCCGGCTTGATATGCTTGGCAAGTTCGCCTAGAGTCATACCAACCAAGCGGTTACTCTCACGCATTAATTCTATTTCTTCTTCTGTCTTTAGGAAAATCATTGATCTATACTAAACTTACTTAATATGCCGCAACTGATCCCGAACGACCTTTTATTCTACCTGACTTCAACAAACCGTCATAATGTCTCATCAACAAGTGACTTTCTATTTGTTGTAAAGTATCCAATACTACCCCAACCAAAATCAATAAAGAAGTACCTCCAAAGAAGAGCGAAAAATCTTTACTAATTCCAATCAAACTTGCAAAAGCAGGTAATATAGCCACTGTAGCTAAGAATAACGAACCGGGCAGAGTTATACGAGACATAATAAGGTCTATATAATCAGCCGTTTTCTTTCCGGGTTTAATGCCGGGAATAAATCCATTATTTCTCTTCAATTCGTCAGCCATTTGTATTGGATTAATAGTTACCGCAGTATAAAACCATGTAAATGCGATAATTAAAAACGCAAATATAAGGCAGTATAACCAACTGGTATGATCATTCATAGAACGCATAAACCATCCCGATTTGTCGGCAGTTGTAAATCCGGCAACAGCAACAGGAATAAGCATAATCGCTTGAGCGAAAATGATTGGCATCACATTGGCAGCATTTACCTTCAATGGAATGTATTGACGTGCACCGCCATATTGTTTGTTACCAACAATACGTTTTGCATACTGCACCGGTATTTTGCGAGTACCCTGTACAAGAAGTATTGCCAATGCAATAACAAAAAGCAAGAATACCATTTCGAGCAAAAATACGATCAAACCTCCTGCGTTATCACTCAGACGAGAAGCAACCTCTCCATACAAAGCGTGAGGCAATCGGGCAATGATACCAACTAGTATTATAAACGAAATACCGTTTCCAATACCCTTATCGGTGATACGCTCACCTAACCACAGTACAAACATACTACCACCTGCCAAAATTATAGTCGAAGGCAATAAGAATGTCCAAAATCCACCGGGAGCAGCATCTTTCAAGGCTCCTAACAAAAAGGCAGGACCTTGGAATAAAAGAATCACCAACGTTAGATAACGGGTATACTGGTTAAGCTTGTTACGTCCACTCTCTCCTTCTTTCTGTAGTTTCTGAAAGTACGGAAGTGCTATACCTAACAGCTGGATTACAATCGAAGCCGAGATATAAGGCATAATACCCAATGCAAAAATAGAAGCATTTGCAAAAGCACCACCCGAAAACATGTCGAGCAAGCCTAACAACCCTCCGGATGCACTATGGCGAAGCGCTTCCAAATCCGCCGGATTTACGCCCGGTAGCACAATATGTGTACCTAAACGATAGATCACTACGAAAAAGAAAGTAGTGAGAATCCGTTTGCGCAGATCCTCAATCTTCCATATATTTTCTATTGTTTTTACAAATCCCATCTTACTTCAGTTTTGTTGGGGTTCCACCTACTGCTGTAATAGCAGCTTCTGCTGACTTAGAGAAAGAATGAACTTCAACATCTAACTTTACAGTTAATGTTCCATTACCTAAAATCTTTACTAAGTGCTTAGATGAAACAAAACCAGCATTGATCAAAGTTTGAATATCAATTTTTGTTAGTTTTTGAGCATCAGCCAAATCTTGAAGTACATTCAAATTAATAGCTTTATATTCAACACGGTTGATATTTTTAAAGCCATATTTAGGAAGACGACGTTGGATAGGCATTTGACCTCCTTCGAAACCGACCTTTTTTGAATAACCCGATCTAGACTTAGCACCTTTATGACCTCTTGTTGAAGTACCACCTAAACCCGAACCGGTACCACGACCAATTCTTTTTCTTGTTTTAGTAGAACCTTCAGCAGGTTTTAAATTCGATAAATTCATATGCTTAGATTTTTTATCTTTTACTAGATTATTACTCTACTATAGAAACCAAGTGCTTTACTTTCGCGATCATCCCTCTTACCGCTGGATTATCGGGATGTTCAACCACTCTATTCAATTTTCTCAACCCTAGAGCATCTAACGTTCTCTTTTGATCAATAGGGCTATTGATTCTGCTTCTAACTTGTTTAATTTTAATTGTTGCCATAATTTTTTTTCTTGCAAATTAACCTTTAAACACTTTTTCCATAGATACACCTCTGTTTTGAGCAACAGTATACGCATCTCTCAATTCACCCAAAGCTTCGATTGTAGCCTTCACCAAGTTGTGAGGGTTAGAAGAACCTTTAGACTTTGCAAGAACGTCAGTTACACCAACACTCTCAAGCACAGCACGCATCGCACCTCCTGCTTTTACTCCTGTACCCGGAGAAGCCGGTTTGATGAAAACTTCTGATCCACCAAAACGAGCAAGTTGTTCGTGAGGGATGGTTCCTTTCAATACAGGAACTTTAATCAGATTTTTCTTAGCAGCTTCAACTCCTTTGGCAATGGCTGTAGTTACCTCACCGGCTTTACCTAAGCCCCAACCAACTATACCATCTTCGTTACCAACAACAACGATGGCTGCGAAACTGAATGTACGACCACCCTTTGTTACTTTTGTAACGCGATTGATAGCCACCAATCTGTCTTTCAGTTCGATATCGTTAGTCGATTTTACTTTATTATTAATTCCTGCCATTTCAATTAAAATTTAAGTCCACCTTTACGGGCAGCATCTGCCATTTCTTTAACTCTACCGTGGTATAAATAACCATTTCGGTCAAATACTACAGATGTTACACCTGCTTCTTGAGCAGCTTTAGCTACTAGTTCACCTACTTTTGCCGCCATCTCTTTCTTAGGAGCTTTGTCGCTCAATTTAAGAGAAGAAGCAGAAGCTAGAGTTTTTCCGGTCAAATCATCAATAACTTGAGCATAAATTTGCTTGTTACTTCTGAAAACGGTCAAACGTGGACGTTCAGTTGTACCTTGTATTTTACTACGTACATCTAACTTTATCTTATTTCTTCTATCTGTCTTCGTTGTCATGATTTTTACAGTTTACGTAAATTATTTACCTGCCGATTTACCAGACTTACGACGTATAACTTCACCCACAAAACGAACCCCTTTACCTTTGTAAGGCTCGGGTTTACGAAACGAGCGGATTTTAGCACACACCATACCGATAAGTTCTTTATCGCAAGATTCTAATATGATTAGAGGATTTTTATTTCTCTCGGACTTAGTTTCCAGGATTATCTCTTTTGGTAACAACATGTGAATGTTGTGAGTATAACCTAGCGAAAGGTCTAATTGTTGTCCCACATTAGATGCACGATAACCAACCCCTACTAATTCTAATTCCTTGCGGTATCCTGTAGAAACACCAATAACCATGTTATTTATTAACGATCTGTAAAGACCATGCAAAGCACGATTTTGTTTCTCGTCGTTAGGACGCGTTACTGATAACGTTCCGTCTTCAACAGAAACTTTGATATTAGGATTTACGCTTTGCTTCAGTTCACCTTTAGCACCTTTTACGGTCACTAAATTATCTTTATCCACACTTACGGTCACTCCCGCAGGGATAGTTACAGGTAATTTTCCAATTCTTGACATAGTATACCTCCTTTATTAATAAATATAACATAAAACTTCTCCACCCACTTTCAAACCGCGAGCTTCTTTGTCAGTCATAATACCTTTAGAGGTAGACAATACAGCAATACCAAGACCGTTAAGTACTCTTGGCATCTCTTTGTATCCTGTATACTTACGAAGACCTGGAGTTGAGATACGAATTAATTTCTTAATCGCATTCACTTTATTTACGGGGTCGTATTTCAAGGCAATTTTGATTGAACCTTGAGGACCTTCTTCTACAAACTTATAGTTAAGTATGTAGCCTTTTTCAAAAAGAATCTTTGTGATTTCTTTTTTCAAATTCGACGCTGGTATTTCTACCACTCTGTGCTTCGCCATGATGGCGTTTCTCACACGTGTCAAATAATCTGCTATTGGATCTGTCATTATAAAATGATTTAAATTAATTCCGAAATCCGGAACAATATTTAATTCTAAAAAAAATTCGTTGTATTACCAGCTTGCTTTTTTGATTCCCGGTATCAAACCTTTAGAAGCCATTTCTCTAAATTGAATACGAGAAATTCCAAATTGGCGTAAATACCCTTTTGGACGACCAGTCATACTACATCTGTTGTGTAGACGAACCGGAGACGCATTCTTAGGCAGAGCTTGAAGACCTTCGTAATCTCCTTCAGACTTCAATTGAGCTCTTTTAGCTGCATATTTAGCTACTAATTTTGCTCTTTTCACCTCACGGGCTTTCATTGATTCTTTTGCCATCTTATATCAATTCTTTTTTTGCGTTCTTAAATGGTAAACCAAATTCTTTCAAAAGAGCATACCCTTCTTCATCTGTTTTTGCAGAGGTTACAAAGGTAATATTCATTCCTAGAATTTTATTAATTGCATCAATATTAATTTCAGGGAAAATGATTTGCTCTTGGATACCTAATGTATAGTTACCACGACCATCTAATTTGCTTTCGATACCTTTGAAGTCACGAATACGAGGAAGAGCAACTTTTACAAGTCTTTCCAAAAATTCGTACATCTGATTACCACGTAATGTTACCATTACACCGATAGGCATTTTTTTACGCAATTTGAAGTTCGAGATATCTTTTTTAGACATCGTTGCTACTGCTTTTTGACCTGTAATAGCAGTCAGTTCGTTGATTGCTGTTTCTATGATCTTTTTATCGGCAACAGCTATTCCTAAACCTTGATTGATAACAATCTTTTTAAGAACAGGAACCTGCATTGGCGACTTATAATCGAATTCTTTCATCAGAGAAGAAACAATACGATCTTTGTATTCTGTTTTAAGAGTTGTTGTATTGCTCATTATTTAATCTCCTTCCCTGATTTTTTAGCGTAACGTACTAACTTACCATTCACTTCTTTACGACCTATTCTAGTTGGTTTTCCCGAATCGGGATCAACCACATTCAGATTAGATATGTGAATAGGAGCTTCCATTTTTTCGATACCTCCTTGAGGATTTTTTGCATTAGGCTTAGTATGCTTAGATACCATGTTCAGACCTTCAACAATGGCACGTTGTTTGTCAATAATGACTTTAACAACGCGACCTGTTTTTCCTTTGTCTGTACCGGCGTTCACATAAACGATATCACCTTTCTTTATATGTAACTTACTCATTACCGTCTGGATTTATTTAGATTAAAGTACCTCTGGTGCTAAAGAAACGATCTTCATGTTTACCGATCGCAATTCTCTTGCAACAGGTCCGAAGATACGGCTTCCTCTGATTTCACCGGCAGCATTCAACAATACACACGCATTGTCATCGAAACGGATATACGATCCGTCGGCTCTACGTACTTCTTTTCTTGTACGCACAACCATTGCTTTAGTTACTGCACCTTTCTTAACATCACTTGAAGGGATCACATTTTTGATAGCAACTACTATTACATCTCCTACAGATGCATAGCGTCTTCTTGTGCCTCCTAGTACACGGATACATAGAGCTTCTCTGGCTCCACTGTTGTCCGTTACTACTAATCTTGTTTCTTGTTGTATCATATTATTTAGCCCTTTCGATTATTTCGATTAATCTCCATCTTTTAGTTTTGCTCAAAGGACGAGTTTCCATGATTCTTACAGTATCACCGATGTTACACTCGTTTTTTTCATCATGAGCATGAAATTTTTTCGTTTTATTAACGAATTTCCCGTAAATAGGGTGTTTTTCTTTCCATTTTACAGCAACTGTAACGGTCTTATCCATTTTGTTACTGAAAACGACCCCGATTCTTTCTTTTCTTAAATTTCTAGTTTCCATCAGCTCTTATTACTTTTTATTTATTTCTCTTTGACGCAACACTGTCAAGATACGAGCGATATCACGGCGCTTTTCTTTAATCTTAACAGGGTTATCCAATGGAGTCACACTGTGGTTCAAAACTAATTGATCTAACGCCAATCTTTCGACATTTAATCTTTCTGCTAAATCCTTATCGGATAATTCTCTTACTTCTGCAATCTTCATAGTGCTTAAGAATTTTGAGTTAAGTCATAATCTCTACGTACCACAAATTTTGTAGTAACCGGCAATTTTTGAGCAGCCAAGCGCAATGCTTCTTTAGCTACTTCAAAAGATACACCTTCGATTTCGAAAATCATTCTTCCCGGGGTTACAGGAGCCACAAATCCTTCTGGCGAACCCTTACCCTTACCCATACGTACTTCAGCAGGTTTCTTTGTAATAGGTTTGTCAGGGAAAATTCTCACCCAAACTTGCCCTTGACGTTGCATGTAACGAGTTACAGCAATACGAGCCGCTTCGATCTGGCGTCCGGTAATCCATTTGGTCTCAAGAGTCTTGATACCAAAAGAACCGAAAGCAAGTTGGTTGCCTCTTTGGGCATTACCTTTCATGCGACCTTTTTGCTGTCTTCTAAATTTTGTTTTCTTCGGTTGTAACATCTTTTTTCAAATGTTTAATTCTTATTTTCTCTTTCCTTTCTTGAAACCTTTACCATCGTTGTTAGATCTACGATTGTCATTTCCGCCTCTGTTTTGAGATGAAGATGGTTCTTTAGACACTACAAATGATGGAGCAAGGTCTTTCTTGCCATAAATCTCTCCACGGCAAATCCATACTTTGATACCGAGCAAACCTACTTTTGTCAAAGCCTCAGCATGAGCGTAATCAATATCAGCACGGAATGTGTGAAGTGGAGTTCTTCCCTCTTTGTACATTTCGGAACGAGCCATTTCAGCACCGTTCAAACGTCCAGAGATCTGAATTTTAATACCTTCAGCACCCATTCTGATAGTTGAAGCTATAGCCATTTTAATTGCACGACGGTAAGCAACCTTACCTTCCAATTGGCGTGCGATATTATTAGCTACGATTACAGCATCAAGCTCAGGTTTTTTGATTTCAAATATATTGATTTGAATATCTTTATCTGTAATTTTCTTTAATTCTTCTTTCAACTTGTCTACTTCCTGACCACCTTTTCCGATAATAATACCAGGACGAGCAGTACATACAGTAATAGTTACAAGTTTCAAAGTTCTTTCGATCACTATGCGAGATATACTAGCTTTTGCCAGGCGAGCATTCAAGTATTTACGGATTTTACTATCTTCTAATAGAGTTTCACCGTAATTGTTACCGCCATACCAGTTAGAATCCCATCCTCTTATTATACCTAAACGATTCGCTATCGGATTGATTTTTTGTCCCATCTGGCTAAATTAATTTTGTTTTTTATTACTAAGTGCATCAACAGTTATAGTTACGTGATTCGAACGTTTACGAATTCTGTAACCTCTACCTTGTGGAGCAGGACGAAGTCTTTTTAACATCGCACCTCCATCTACATATATCGAAGACACATAAAGTTCACCACTCTCGGCTTTACGCTCATTTTTAGCTTCCCAGTTAGCAATAGAGGAACGCAACAATTTTTCAACTCTTGCTGCTGCTTCTTTATTTGAGAATTTCAAAACGCCAAGAGCTCTAAACGCTTCCATACCTCTCACCATGTCTGCAACTAAGCGCATTTTACGTGGCGAAGTAGGAACGTCATTCAACTTAGCCAAAGAAACTGCTTGTTTAGCTTCTTTTCTAGCGTCAGCTGCTATTCTTTTTCTCTTACCCATTTTATATTAATGTTTCTTTTTGTTGAATAAATTTTGGTTTTTGCTTATCTCTTCTTGTTACCACCGTGTCCACGGAAAGTACGAGTTAGAGAAAATTCTCCCAATTTGTGACCTACCATATTTTCTGTTACATATACAGGAATAAATTTATTTCCGTTATGTACAGCTATAGTGTGACCTACAAAATCAGGTGAAATCATTGAAGCCCTTGCCCATGTCTTAACAACAGCTTTCTTGCCTGACTCATTCATAGCCAAAACTTTTTTCTCAAGCTTTACATTAATATACGGGCCTTTTTTTAACGAACGACTCATAATTTTTTAAATTAAATCAGGTTACTTCTTTCTTCTTTCAATTATATACTTAGAAGAATGTTTCTTTGGTGCTCTTGTTTTAAGACCTTTAGAATACAATCCTTTACGTGATCTCGGGTGTCCTCCTGAAGCACGACCTTCACCACCACCCATGGGGTGATCGACAGGGTTCATTACCACACCTCGAACACGAGGACGTTCTCCAAGCCATCTAGAGCGACCAGCTTTACCTGATTTTTCGAGTGCATGATCCGAATTACCAACACTACCTACGGTTGCTTTACAAGCCGAAAGTATTTTACGTGTTTCACCGGAAGGCATTCTAACGACAGCATAGTCACCTTCACGAGAAGTTAACTGTGCGAATCCTCCTGCCGAACGAACTAATTTCGCTCCTTGTCCCGGACGCAATTCCAGATTATGTATTACTGTACCGATAGGAATAACTGCCAATGGCAATGCGTTTCCTACCTCTGGTGCTGCAGTAGCACCCGACATCACTGTTTGACCTACCTGCAAGCCATTAGGAGCAATCATATATGCTTTTGCTCCGTCTGCGTAATGTAACAAAGCGATACGAGCCGAACGATTCGGGTCGTATTCAATTGTCATTACGGTAGCAGGTACTCCGTCTTTAGTTCTCTTGAAATCAATTAGTCTATACTTTCTTTTATGACCGCCACCTACGTTGCGTACTGTCATCTTTCCGGTATTGTTACGACCACCTGAAGTTTTCTTTCCGACTACAAGAGATTTTTCTGGTACACTTGCAGTGATTTCTTCGAATGTACCAATAATTTTGTGTCTCTGCCCCGGTGTTGTGGGCTTTAATTTACGTACTGCCATTTTTTATCTTAGATATTACTAAAAAAGTCTATTACTTCACCTTCTTTCAAGGTTACGATTGCTTTCTTGTAAGCAGGAGTTTTTCCACTAACTACACCGGCTTTTGTAAAACGGCTTTTGCGTTTTCCGGCATAATTCATTGTGTTTACATCTTCTACTTTCACTCCGTAAATTTGCTCAATTGCATTTTTGATTTCTACCTTATTTGCACTTGGAACAACACGAAAACCATAACGATTCGGAAATTTTTCAGAGATCGCTGTTTGTTTTTCTGTTAGAATTGGTTTAATTAAAATTCCCATTTTTACCTCCTTATGCTTTTAAAAGTTTATCAATTACTGCAATCGAAGATTCTGCCATTACTAAACTTGAACAATTCAAGATAGTGTAAGCATTTATCTCAGAGGCAGTTACAACTTTAACTCGCTCTAAATTACGAGCCGACAAATATACGTTTTTATTTTTGTCTGACAAAACCAAAACTACCTTTTTATCAGCCACTTGCAAACTTTTGGTCAAAGCAATAAAATCTTTAGTCTTTGGAGCTTCGAAATTGAAATCCTCAACTATTACGATTTGATTGTCTTTTGCCTTGTAAGCTAAAGCCGATTTACGAGCAAGAACTTTTACTTTCTTGTTCAATTTGAAGCTGTAATCTCTTGGTTTTGGACCAAAAACACGAGCACCACCAACCAACAAAGGAGACTTGATATCGCCACGACGAGCGCCACCTCCACCTTTTTGTTTGATAAGTTTACGTGTACTACCCGACAATTCACTTCTCTCTTTAGATTTGTGAGTACCTTGGCGTTGATTAGCCAAATACTGCTTTACATCTAACCAAAGAACATGGTCGTTAGGCTCAATTCCATAGATAGCATCGTCCAACGACACTTTCTTGCCGGTATCCTTACCGCTTATGTTAAATACACTAAGTTCCATTATTTTTCAATTAATACGATTGAACCTCTGCTTCCTGGAACAGAACCTTTTACTAATAAAAGATTATGTTCAGCGATCACTTTAATAATTTGTAAGTTTTGAACAGTAACACGTACGTTACCCATTTGTCCACCCATTCTTGTTCCTTTGAACACCTTAGCAGGATAAGAACAAGCTCCGATAGAACCCGGTGCACGTAAACGGTTGTGTTGTCCTAATGTTGCTTGACCCACCCCGGCAAAACCGTGACGTTTTACAACACCTTGAAAACCTTTACCTTTAGATGTTCCGATAACATCAATAAAGCCGGCTTCTTCTAACAAATCTACTGTAAGTACATCGCCTAATTTGCAATTTTCAAATCCTTTGAACTCAGCCAAGTGTCTCTTAGGTGTTACTCCTGCTTTTTTAAAGTGACCTTGTAGAGGTTTGCTGGTATGTTTGTCTTTTGCATCGACAAAACCCAACTGTACAGCCTCATAACCATCTTTATCAGCAGTCTTCACTTGAGTAACAACACAAGGACCCACTTCGATAACAGTGCATGGAACATTCTTTCCCTCGGCACTGAAAACGGATGTCATTCCGATTTTTTTTCCTAATAATCCTGGCATTTCTTTAATTGATTTACGTGTTTATCAAACTTTAATTTCTACTTCTACACCACTTGGTAATTCAAGTTTCATCAAAGCATCTACAGTTTTAGCTGTTGAGCTATAGATGTCTATCAATCTTTTGTAAGAAGATAGTTCGAATTGCTCGCGTGACTTTTTGTTAACGAAAGTCGAACGGTTAACAGTAAAAATACGTTTGTGAGTAGGTAACGGAATAGGTCCGCTTACTACAGCACCCGTAGCTTTAACTGTTTTCACGATTTTCTCAGCTGACTTGTCAACTAGATTGTAATCGTAAGATTTCAGTTTGATTCTAATTTTTTGACTCATTTCAGTCTTTTAAATTAAGGGTTGTTTTTATATAGTAATGCAAACCGTGATTAAGAGTCATTTACTAATCACAGTTTGCAAAACAGTTTTTCTTATTTAATAAGATCTACTCGACCTTGACATTCAGTCAAGACTTGTTTAGCGATCGAAGAAGATACCTCTGCGTAGTGATCGAACACCATTGCTGATGTTGCACGACCCGAAGTAATAGTTCTCAATGAAGTTACATAACCAAACATTTCGGCTAACGGAACTTTTGCTTTAACAATACGAGCTCCCGAACGGCTTGATTCCATTCCTTCTACTTGACCACGACGTTTGTTCAAGTCACCAATTACATCACCCATGCTCTCTTCGGGTGTTACCACCTCTAGTTTCATGATTGGCTCAAGTAATACGGGACGAGCTTTTTCTGATGCCGATTTGAATGCAAATCGAGCACAAAGCTCAAATGACAACTGATCTGAATCCACGGGGTGGAAGGATCCGTCGACCAAAGTAACTTTCATTTTATCTAGTGCAAATCCTGCAAGAACACCATTCTTCATAGAGTTCAAGAATCCTTTTTGAACTGAAGGCACAAATTCCTTAGGAATGTTACCACCTTTCACCTCATCTACGAATTGTAGAGAACCTTCGAAGTCCGCATCTGCAGGACCTACTTTAACAATGATATCAGCAAATTTACCACGACCTCCCGATTGTTTCTTATAAACTTCGCGAAGCTCTACTGTTTGAGTGATTGCTTCTTTATAAGATACTTGAGGACGTCCTTGGTTACACTCTACTTTAAACTCACGTTTCAAACGGTCGAGGATAATTTCTAAGTGAAGCTCACCCATACCTTCGATAATGGTTTGACCACTATCTTCATCGGTGTGAACACGGAAAGTTGGATCCTCTTCTGCCAATTTAGCTAAACCATTAGATAGCTTATCTAAATCTTTTTGAGTTTTAGGCTCAATAGAAATACCGATAACGGGATCGGGGAAGTCCATTGCCTCTAGTGTAATCGGATGATCTTCGTCGCAAAGAGTATCTCCTGTACGAATATCTTTGAATCCTACACCTGCACCAATATCACCGCAACCAATTACATCTTTAGGATTTTGCTTGTTTGAGTGCATTTGGAACAGACGAGAGATACGTTCTTTTTTGCCCGAACGTGTATTGTATACGTAAGATCCGGCATTCAGTTCTCCCGAGTAAACACGGAAGAAACAAAGGCGACCTACGAATGGGTCTGTAGCAATCTTAAATGCCAAAGCACAAAGAGGCTCTTCGGGATTTGGATGACGTACTATCACTTTTTCTGAATCATCAGGATCTGTTCCTTCAATAGCAGGAGTATCCATTGGGCTTGGTAAGTATGCACAAACCGCATCCAAAAGACATTGAACGCCTTTATTTTTGAAAGAAGAACCGCATAAAACAGGGGCGATACCCATCGATAAAGTTCCTTTACGGATGGCTGCTCTGATTTCGGCTTCGGTGATTTTTGTTGGATCATCAAAGAATTTTTCCATCATTGCATCATCAAATTCGGCAACAGTTTCCAACATTTTGTCTCTCCACTCTTGAGCTTCTTCAACAAATTCAGCAGGAATTTCTTCGATGCTGTAATCTGCACCCATAGTTTCGTCATGCCAAAAGTATGCCTTCATGGTTACCAAGTCGGCAATACCTCTGAATTTTTCTTCTGCTCCAATCGGAATTTGAATAGGGCAAGGATTTGCACCTAACATTTCGCGAATTTGGCGTGCTACTTCCAAGAAGTTAGCACCCGAGCGGTCCATTTTATTTACATAACAGATACGAGGCACTTCGTACTTATCGGCTTGACGCCAAACAGTCTCAGACTGAGGCTCAACACCCGATACTGCATCAAATGCAGCAATAGCTCCATCCAACACACGCAGTGAACGCTCTACCTCTACGGTAAAGTCAACGTGACCGGGAGTATCTATCAAGTTGATTTTGAACATCTCGTTGTTATACTTCCACTGAGTTGTAGTAGCAGCAGAGGTAATGGTAATACCACGCTCTTGCTCTTGCTCCATCCAGTCCATCGTGGCAGCACCGTCATGTACTTCACCAATTTTGTGAGTCAATCCGGTATAGAAAAGAATACGTTCTGATGTGGTAGTTTTACCGGCATCAATGTGAGCCATGATCCCGATATTCCGGGTATTATTTAAGTTATCTAAAACTTTTGCCATTGTATAATTTATCTCCTTAATTAAAATCTAAAGTGAGCAAATGCACGGTTGGCTTCAGCCATTCTGTGCATATCTTCTTTTCTTTTATATGATCCACCTTGGTTATTGAAAGCATCTACAATCTCTGCAGCCAGCTTGTCAGCCATAGTTTTACCACCTCTCTTACGAGCATAAAGGATAAGATTTTTCATAGATACAGATTCTTTACGGTCTGCACGAATCTCTGTTGGTACCTGAAATGTTGCACCACCTACACGGCGAGACTTCACTTCTACCTGAGGAGTCACATTATCTAAAGCTGCTTTCCAAATATCCACAGCACTTTTTTCTTCGTTAGGAAGTTTGTTTTTAACCACTTCTAATGCAGTATAAAAAATACTGTAAGAAGTACTTTTTTTACCATCGTACATCAAGTGATTTACGAATTTTGTAACTTTTACATCACCGAAAACAGGATCTGGAAGTACCTGTCTTTTCTTTGGTTTTGCTTTTCTCATTTTTGTTTAAAAATTTTGTTCTTGTTTTTGGTTGCCAATTTTGCTCTGTCTTCAACGATTCCGCCGAACCATTTACTCAACCTTATAGTAGCCTACCCAATAAACTTAAAAACACTTTAATACTTGAATTAATTAAAAATGTCGATTATCGGAACGAAAAATTATTTTTTCTTTCCTCCTTTAGCCGGTGCTGCTGGTGCCGCTTTTCCTGCTTTAGGTCTCTTAGCTCCATATTTAGAGCGTCTTTGCGTACGACCATTCACGCCGGCAGTATCCAATGTTCCGCGAACAATGTGATAACGTACCCCGGGAAGATCTTTCACACGACCACCTCTAACAAGTACAATAGAGTGCTCTTGCAAGTTATGTCCCTCTCCCGGGATATAAGCATTTACCTCTTTACCGTTTGTTAAACGCACACGTGCTACTTTACGCATAGCTGAATTTGGTTTCTTTGGAGTTGTTGTATACACACGTACACAAACACCTCTTCTTTGAGGGCAAGAATCCAAAGCTGGAGACTTACTCTTATCAACCAAAGCAGCCCGACCTTTTCTTACTAGTTGTTGAATTGTAGGCATTTCTTTTAATTTTTAGAACTTAAAAAATTCAATTTTTATTTGGTTAAACTACATTACAAATACGACAAGAATAAATAGCCAATCAGGTGAGTATCAAAATAATACCACATGAAGACCATTCACCTCTTCGTAATTCGAGGTGCAAAAATACAATAAATCAGACACATATCAAA
>JAVBJR010000689.1:0-9729 GCA_031546965.1 Dysgonomonas sp. | reverse complement strand
CATCTATGTTACTTCTGAATAATAATGGTATAATTTCTACTTTCGTATTAAAACATGTTTTGTAATAAAATATCATTTTCTTCGCATTTATCCCTTTATGTTATAGTGAAATGCATAGAGAAATTTACTACCTTTCCAACGGTACCTTAATTATTAAAATTGGCCACATAGTTTGGGAGATACACGTATTTACTCATATCGCGAAGGCAAGCCGCCATTTTTCAAAATGGTGGGCAAACGCCAAAAATGTAAAAGTGGCACCCACGCTAAATTGCAACTTCAATATGTCAAAAATAAATTGCAATCATAAAAAAAGGTCCCCTCAAAAAAACGCACGGGCTTTGGTATCTCGACCGGACTATATGTACAAAACAAATTTACAAATTACATAACCAGTCATTAGGAACATTATCACTCAGATTATTTACCATCTCTTCAATAGATCAATCAGTATTGTCTATCTTCAAGTTATCTTCGCTGTTAGTAGCAGAAAAAAACATCATGTACCACGATCGAAACTCCGACATCAAGTGAATCATTAGTAACTCGCCCAAAATCTTGATCAACAATCGAAAATACATGTGTCACCTTTTGATTGGTCGAAAATAACCATTCTCCACTAGCCATCACAAAATCGAGTGTCAAAACGTGATTAGTTACAGGGAATTTTCCATTGGAATCAGAAAAGTCTTTAGCTGAAGCGTCATACATAGAATCACTATGATAATTATTTACTAAGAAAGCAACGGCGCTTCTGTTAGTGGTTATGCTTTCTTCCAAACTTATTCTAATATTTTCTTCTTGTCTCTGTGCATAATTTCCCTTAGTAGGAGCGTCACTATTACTAATATCGGAATGGTTATTCACTGCATATGTAACAGTGCTTCTATAAGTGGCTTTACTATCTTTAAGACTTAGTTTATTATTGTCTTCTTGTCTTTGTGTGTAGTTTTCCTTAGCAGGAGCGTCACAGTAACTTTTTCTAATATCGCTTGTACTCATCGTCTGTTCTTGTCTTAGGTTATGATCAATGAGACCTGCCTTGCTCTTATTCGCTTTCAATCCAGTCCTTCCTGTAACCATAGGATCTTCTTCGTTCTTATACAGGAATGCATCTCTTCTCACATCAAGTCTCCATGTCTCCAAGTCTTCTTCAAGAAAATATGGTGGGAGAGGGTGCAAGGCTGTTATCAAATCAGTAGACTCGTTCCTTTCTTGCAATTACTTTTTATTTGGAGAAGGTTCGTTACCGGTTTCGGCCAAAAGCCATCTTCAGACCTGATTTCAAAAATACTAAACGAGCCGTATCATACACAGGTCCAATTACAGTAACCATATGTCTGTCTTCATTGAGGACTTAGGATATTTCGTACCAGTTATTCGCCTTAGATCGAGTAAGGACATATGGTTACTGTATATAATTGGACCTGTGTACGATACGGCTGGTTTTTGTATTTTTGAAATCAGGTCTGAAGATGGCTTTTGGCCAAAACCGGTAACGAACCTTCTCCAAATAAAAAGTATTTGCAAGAAAGGAACGAGTCTACTGAGAGATATTTTCCACATGTTAAATTTATTATTTGTTAAAGTTTATGTGAACGTTATGATGATAATTTAGGCCTATACAATTCATAATCAAAATAATGTATTATTTCATTAAATCACATGATACCAAGAGTATATGAATGGGGGAGATTTGTGCAAAAATATAGTGGGAGCAAGAAAGAAACCAGTCAACAACAAATATTGTTGTGTCTGGAACTGTAAATCGAAGTTTTCAAGAGACAATAATCTAAGCATTCACACATATTTCCAAAGAAAAAGAAGGTTATGGAATTTATTTCTAAAGGAAATTACCGTCAACTATCGCTTCTCCTGCTTCGAGGCATCGTTTTTTTACACGAATATAGTCCAAAATTTGCGTCAAAGAAACACCAAATGGGAGTGAACACGTGGCAGCCATTAGAATAAGGCCCTTACAGCGATCGATGGGAATACCCCTTGCTGCCATCATTGATACTGTTTAGCAGCGCCACCTGGATTTCGTGGCCAGCACGAATAGTATATGGAACGATATTCAGTCTTAAGGTAGAGCATCGGTCCACCATTTTGTTTAGCGGACGGGGCTAAACGACTAAAGCTGTTTGCAGTATAAAAACTGTTTATAAAAACACAACACACGTTAAATAAACGAAACAAATAATATTCAATGAATGGATAACCTTGCCTTTTTTAACATACTTCACTCAGGTTATTGGGTGTACAATTGCGGCTGAAATAAATGCCGAGGGTAGCCGATGTTCTTAAAATGTTATGCATGCATGAATCGCCTGAAATATCGCTCGGAAAAATAAAAACCGGATACACAAAATTAAAACCTTTTATAGTGGTTATAATCGATCCATTTGATTAATTTTCGATGCGCAGTTAGAAAGTTACATGCATAAATATCAGAGCTGCCATTTAGGTGGAAAGTCATAGTGTAGGTCGCTCTCCCTCCACCAGGGAGGGACAGCGACGATTTCACTTACAAGTATTTTGCAAGGTAACCATTGATTATTTTTGAAAAAAACATTAAAAGGTATTGTGGGCAATATCTTTCTCAATATTTGTACAAAATTTCATCTTTAGATGGCTGAAACGTTTTTGTCTAACCTTTTGCAAACTTGTAAAAAACATAATTCTTGCTTTAACTTACGGAATCATTTGTAAAAATTTGGCTAATCGCATGATGATCATCTTACCAACAAAATAAAGTACAACAATCCCTCTATAACGTCTAATTTATTTAGAATTTTTACAACTACAGATGCGGATAAAATGAATTATTAATAACATCACAAATACCCCTACTGGCCACCTTGTATCCCTACACCCTTTCACTCATGTACGTGGCCACCTGGTGGAGGGAGAGCGACCTACACTCACTGTGATTTTCCACCTTAAAGAATGTGTCCGAATTTCTTCCAGTGGCGGATCCACTAAATTTTCTGAGCGGTTTCCTAGGTGATTTGGATGCCTTTATTGTCAACCCTATCATGCTGAGTGTGTATGGGTACTTTATGGACCCATGAAAAACTACGTACTATTTTCATAAATACATGGTGCATTTCAAAAATGAGTGCCGTTAGTTAGATTATAAAAAAATTAATACTATATCAGAGAAAGTAATATGTATTAATTTCACCATGCACATCCATCCCAAAGTAATTTGTTAAAAGAGAACTGAACTGGTTTTTGACATGCCAATTTTCTTCAATAAACATGAAGATGAAGTAAAAAGAAACTGTTTGCCACTTCCCGTTTCTTAATACGACGAATATTGGCTTAGATATGTTAAGAAATCTGAGCTATGACGTAGACAGAAAGAAAGAGTCGTGGTTTAGGGACTCGCGGGACTTCTCCAGGCTAAATTCGGCAAAAATCGAACGTTTTGCCTCCGATGACGTAATTTTAGCTTTCGCAAATCGCAAATGGCACTGCGAATAAATTTCAGAAAAATTGTCTGACACTGCCAACGAGTTTACTTACATGTTTTCATTTACTGGAGAAAGTTTCAGGGTTGTTACAAAACCAGTTCAGTTCTCCCTTAAATAAATATGCAACATCCGTGGATCGAGCTGCTTTAAGTGGAGCAATTATAGACTATTTTGGGTACTTTGGGCACTGGACAACAAAGACCAGGATGTCCAGTGCGATGGCCCTGTCATACATGTTGACCTTGATGGCCGGTGCAAGTGGCGCCCTTTGAGGTTTGCCCATTGGTCAGTACGCCTGATGAAGGTCAAATCCAACAGAAGGGGCATGGCCCACTGCAAAAGACCATCGCAGGTGATTGGGTTGTGGTTAACCTAGAGGTTGAGCAACAGGGCAATAAAACCTTTGCTCACCACGTTTTCCTTCTTCTTGTGTGTGGATTCTGGGGCAAAAGTGTTGCTGTTGGTTTGTGGGGTTCGGCCCCGTTATTTAAGATTTCTACAAGATTGTCATTGGAGTAAATAAAGGTTTCTTTCTACTTACAAATGTGTTTTATCTAATAACCAGGCGGGTATAAATTTCAGAATTTTCAAAGCACTTTTGGTATCACAAAATGATTTTTTGTAATAACCTTTGCATACAAGTTTATAGCCTGAGAATTCAGCCTGTACAGAACAGACCTGATGTTCCAGCAGTTTCATAGGTAACGTTTTAATACTATTTACAGCCATGACCTCGTGTAGCCGCAACGTTCGATCTATGCACTTTTGGGATTAAGTAGGGCAAAGCCGTTATAACGTTTAACCTTCGCCGACTCGCGAAGTACGTCACAAATGGCCGCTACCCTTCCCTCGTTACCGAATAAAACACAACCACCGACTCGTGGTATTCGCATATCTTTATTCAGGGACATCACCAACTTGTGATGTCACCATCAGTAACACTCTTGGGCAACGGCCCCCGAGGCCCTGTGTCTCATGGCTTATACGTAACATGTAGACACGCCCATTGGTCATCGCTGACCAATGGGCGATGGCCGCCGCTCGCGACCACCCATCCTTAAGGTGTGAAACGGGTGTGGGGGAGTAACGCATTCCACACATGGTGACATATTTATTACAAGTGACGGAGTTCATACGTTATATCTCCCTCCCCTTGAGGAATCAAAGTGATATAAATGTATAACGGGATTAAAACACAGAAGCACCCCAATGGGTGGGGAAGAGCTGGTCCCTGTAGGGTGACGTACCAAAAGGGTTGGGCCTTCGGTCAATGGGCACAAAGCCCCACAGGGCAGCAGGTCAACCCGGCAACTGTAAACACAGAAGTTTCACAAACTAGGCATTTTACGAGTGCACAAAAATATATAATGACACCAGTAAATGGGTGTGCACGTGCACTTCGAAACGCGATGCGAAGCGTCAAAATACACTTCAACTTTCAAGTCGCAAGTTACAATGCGGAGCACAAACAAATGACAAAGTAAAGTTGAAACTGTAAACACGGCGAAATGCAAATACCATATGCGGGGAAAGCAACTTCATTGCAAAAACCCAACGAACTGCACCAGGAAAATATCGAAAAACCCGGGCAACAAATACTATTGAGGAAACGAACGAAAACCTCTAACACATATCGGGAAAACGCGATTAAGCGCAAAACCCGGGGTCGACGAATCGGGCAAATCGAAAACCCGCAAACTCGACAAATCGGGAAAAGAATAAAACCAGTATAATCCGCTTCGGCAGAAATGCAACCACTCCGAGCGAGTATACCATTCGGGAAAATAGATAAAACCCGAGACAAATATATTTTATCGGAAAAACGTCTCCACGTCTCCTACGTAGAGGTGTACTTCTTCGGTATCTTACCCGAAGCCGCGTGTATCCGCACAGTATGCAACTGTGCATACTTCACTGCCATGCATACCTGACCAGTATCCAACTGGCCACGCACGTATGCACTTGGACCGGCAACTCGCAGTGTCCAAACTGCTCACAATGTCGCTGCCATGCATATCTAACCAGTGTCCACCTGGCTGTGCACTTATGCAATTCACTGGCAGTTAGTAGTGTCCCACTGCTCACTCGTTGCTGCCATGCGCTTTTCATCAGTCTCCGACCGATCGCATGCAGGTTCCCACTTTCGATACCATGCTTACTTAACCAGTGGCCAACTGGGAGTCACACCTCGCTTCAGCATGCATACCTCTGGGTACCAAGGTCAGCCTGACCTTGACAACGGACTAGAACCCAGTTCTGACCGTTCCTGGCGCATATACCCAGTGCCACCTAGGTTCTTACGCCAATGCCACACAATGTCAACAATAAGTGCCACCTTACTGCAATTGCTGCACTTTTACGGTTTGCTAAAACCACACCCGCGACCGAGAAACCAATTCTCGTCGCTTCACTGTAATGCCATCAACAAGTGATCAGTTTGTTGCACCAACTTTGTGCACGTAGGCATGGACCTTGCTCGTGCAACAGGGCTGGCGCATTCAGTAAGTGCCCATTTTACCGCGTCACCACCCTGCTAATGCGAGTACGCCTAATGGCCTAGCGGATCATTCGCTGATGCCACGCGGGACAAGTGAGTGCCAAATTCACCTCACCGCTGCACCAATATATGGTTACCAAACTGCAGGCCTGCAAGTATTCCTAAAGGCCTATCGGCTCGTTCGCTGATGCCACGCGGCTTAAGTGAGTGCCAAATTCACCTCACCGCTGCACTGCTACGGTTTACCAAAACCGCAGGATCTACGGTTTCCAAACCGTGGCTTCAACGGCCGGCAAAACCGGAAGCGATACTCTTTGCAGAAAACTATGTGTACCTAGTTGCCACGCAATGTCAACCAAGCCTCCAGCCTGATTGCCCATCGCCCTAGCAGTTTCCCACTCTGCCGCATCTGGGGTACTCCTCCAATGGGACCTCAACCCATGGTTTTCCGCCAGGTTCCAGCGGTGCCCGGGTATACTCAAACTATTACTTTCCCACTTTGGTACTCGACCTTTTACTTTCCCACTCAGGTACTCGAGGTTCGACTTTCCTCCCTTAGGTACTCGAGGTTTGTCTTTCCACCACCAGGATGCCATACCCCGCCTAGCTACCAGCCCAGCTGGGAGCACCGCGTTCACCCTTTATGACTCGCTGAAGCATCAATGTTTGTGTCAGCGGGATTCTCTCTGCGGGTATGCATCAACCTGCACAGGTATTTGTGCAGGAACATTGCACCGGCACCTCCCCCTGCATGAAGAGCGTACTTATCGCACCCTATTGGAGCATACGACCCAACACCAGTGAAAGGCCCAGCCAAAACCCAAACTTCTCACCTGCGACTCATCGTTGGCATCAGTCTTCTTGGCTCCAATGCGTTGGGATGTTACAAGATTGTTTGTCACCCAGATCCAACTAGTAACGGCGTTGCAATATCCGCTCATGGCCTTACTGGTTCGGCCCTCATACGGCCTCGGCAATGCAACCCGCACTGTATACCGAACCCAATCAAACATTGTCCCAATCAAAGGATCATGCCAGACCGATCCTGCGATTAGTGAACCAATCGACTAATCCACCCAACGATACCATAAGTCGGCAGTGCACCGCATCCAGGAACACATGTGTCATGCGGTCATCCTGCTGAGGCACCAATAGCAGCAGTAGTATAGCAGGGTTATTGGGGGACCGGAAGTGATGTCATACAGGAACCGGAAGTGCCGTCATATCTGGTTCCGGTTAATTTGCATACCCCCCTATGCTACCCCACTCCCTAAAAACCGCCTCCCGGAAGTGGGTGTGGCCTAATTTCATATTTATACTGGAAGTGGGTGTTAAACCGGATGTGAGCGTGACCTTATTTAATTTATTACCCTTCTCCCCATGATCTTCACCTCCCGGAAGTGGGTTTGGCCTAATTTAATGTTTAATACTGGAATTGTGAGTGGTCTAATTAAAATCTTACACTGAAATGTCAAATCCGGTAGGGGTGTGGCCAAATTACAATATCTCACTGGAAGTGGGCATGGCTTCATTAAAATGTGATTTATCCACATCGGATTATTATAGTTAATGAAATTTGTTTATAATTTTATTATAAGTTACTGATGATAAGTTACTTTAGTATAAGTTATTTTATGTATTGTTAATATATTATGCATGTTTTTTTTTTAATTGTATTATTTTCTAAGTATATTGTATTGTTTAGTATTACTATGTTTTGTTTGAATTCTATATTTTGTTTTAATGTAATGTGGTTGTGTATATGAATCTATGAAAGTATTGGTCATGAACACTGCCTCCTATATGGGTTCCTGCCTTTTCGATCGCCGTTATCTCTATGGGTAATGCAGGAAAGCTGCCGCTAGTCGGTTTTCCGGTAGAGGGCGCTGTGTTTGTAGTTATGTTACCCATTATGAAGGCTGCAGCAGCGAGTCAAAATAATTATTCCAATCAAGGTAAATGGCAACAAAATTTTGTAATGCTCATTTCTTATGGTAAAAAATGTGCTAAATCCAATGGTGTTAATTGTTTGTTTCTCCTGCGATTAGATATAAACAAACGATAGGCCCGATAGCAGGAAAACGTACATTAAAGCATGATTGCAGCCAGGGACACAACAATATGCCATTTAAAAATATTTTACATGAAAATAATGTAACTTTGCATATTTATCATTAAGTGGCTGGTATTTTTGTAAATTTATAGATAAAATGTATTCGAATGAAGCAACTGTGCTTCGCCCTCCCCTTTAGGTGAGAGTAGACTCGCCGTAGACGTGCATGGGCGAGGGCGAGTCTACTTTCACCCTAATTACGGGAGGGGGGAAGTACACGGTTCAAAAGTTTTAAACTTCGGATTGAGTATAAAATATGTTATGCCTATTGAAACTGTCGAAAAAGCACACTAATATTTCACTTACCAGATAAATAATAGACTGCTTTCGTTTCAGCAGAAAATTTGGCTTAAAACATTGCTAAAAACCGCTAGAGAACGCAAGCACGTATACAAACGCAGCAAAACCGATCATACAAACTTGGCGCCCTCAACGGCCAGGATATGAACTTCAGTTTAAAGCGCCGGCAGGGGATTGCATAGGCAGGAACCTATATAGGAGGCAGTGTCATGAAACAGGATTAATAAACAATCAAGTTTATTAGATAAAAAATCAAACAAACATACAATAAGTATTAAAACAAAACATACAAACAAAAAACCAAAAAACCAAAAAAACGGATAAAATATAATAAAAACAGGCGAATAAAGAAACAGAAAAACTTTAATTTATTACACCTTATATATACTTTCACAAAAAACAACACCGGATGATGAAGAACATTCATCTTGTGCTGGAGGTTGTGGCTGTGGTGTTTGATTGGAAACAATTTCTCCTGTCCATTCGACAGTGGCATCACTGTCATCTTCCATACCGGATTCATCATCTTCCTCCTCCTCCTCATTGTCATCATCCACCTCGTCCTCATCAACATCATCATCATCATCATCATATTTATGCCCTCGTACTGCATAGTCAATGGCCTGTAAATAGATACAAATACATAAATACACATATAAATGAACATACAGAAATACATTTAAACAATTACATTTTGGTGTGCATTATCTAGGAAGCACGCCACTGCATACAGCTTTGTCTTGACAGATTCTGTAAATAAATGCAGTATAACAAAATGTTATAGGATGCAAGAAACAAAAAATAATAAACAAACAAAATAATAACTTACTCAATCTCTCCTGTGTTGTACCGCTCAAGGTTTGCCCGAATGAAGCTGTAGCAAAAAACTTGTACATGTTATTTACTACAGGCTCCAACCTGTCCAGAACTCTGTCAAACTTGATACTCAAGTTAGCCATGTTAATTGTTAGTAGATGATGTGAGGTATTGAATAATGTCAATTAAAGTTTCCATCTCACAATTTTTTTTTTCTCATAGTAATACTATCTCGCCCACTCTGGGAATCGACCAGTATTAGAGCCATGTATTAGCCATGTCTAAAAAATCTATAAGACTATACTGACTTCAAAAGTCTACCTGCTTATATTCTGTTGCTAGTTCATATAGGTGGTCCCAAACGTTCCCTGAGGCAAATATTGTAAGGACCTGCTGCTGTGTCTCAACTGCAAGTGACCATGGCACCCCGCCGATGCCACTAAGTGATTAATGTTAGGGGCCTAGCAGAGTACAAAGGCCCAATATATGGTGGGGATGATGGGGTGGTGGGAGTAGGGTGCAGT
>JAVBJR010001036.1:0-3109 GCA_031546965.1 Dysgonomonas sp. | reverse complement strand
GAGCAAATTCCACTGGCATTTCGAATCTGGACATGCTGCTTTGTTATGTGACTGCATGGCATTCACCGGTTGTTAATCCATCTAGGATTGGTGCCATAGAGAATTAATACTAGAAATATTCTCTCAAATTTGTATTATTTTGTGTAATATATATAAATTAATGACAAACTACTTTCTGGGTGTATTTTCAAAATATGCAACTCGATTGCTCTTAAAGGTAGAACCAAATGGCATGTGTGGCATTCAATTGCTTTCTCCAGAGCAATTTACAATGATTTACGTGAGTAAATCCATACTTGTCAAACTAAGCTGTCATTTTTACTCTGAAACTTCGTTTTTGGGGGTTATATTTTCAGCAAAGCAATTTGTCTTTCAGGTTCATTTGTTCATGCGCACATTAGCAAGGTTTCACAAGAAGGATTGCTATTTCAGTTTAAAATATAACATGGTATATATATACCTAATACTATAGAGGAACATTTTCAATTACGTAGATAGTATTAATTGGAGAAGTTTGCTTGCCTTGGATGTTTCACACATTATTTTTTTTTAAGAATGTCATATCAAAGAGATTGCATATTTATTATACCCTTCTATTGCTGTAGGCTACAGCACTATATTTCAGCAGCTAATTGCAGTTGTATACATACCTGCTATTTATACACTTTGGGATGTTTTTTAATGTAAGTCTGTGTAAATATGTATTTTGTATGCTTTTTTTGTTGCAATTTTCAGGTTTTAAAGGTTACATTTCTTACACTTATAAGTTTGCAAAGTAAACTTTACTTATAAGTAGCAGCAACTGTTTTAAAAATAGCGAAGCTGTTATTTTTAATATAATGTTAAGTTTTGCTTTATGGCCCGAATGTTTCGATACATATGGCCAAAACAAATGGGAATTCCCATATAAAGTCAAACTTGTAATAAACTTGCTCAATATACACTTACATCAAAATGAAAGGACTATGGCATTGAAGTTATATGTCTGGAATACTCAGCACAATTTCTGAATTATTTGTGTCCAAAAAATGACCGTCTTGTGATCCACTCGTACTAACAATGCATCCATTTAAGAAAACATATTTTTAGTGCCTATAGTACACAAAATATACTTTGGAGTATTTTTTGAGGATGCACCGACTTCATGAAGCCAAATATGTATTTTATGAATTTATTTATGAGTGTGCAAGGAAATGCCTACTCGTAAATTTGCATCAGCAATATGAAAACGCAGTTTTAAATTACATTGTTTATCACAGGAACCATTAGGGGGAAATAATTTATAATTACTTAGTTATAACCTATCTCATTCATTCTCAATTATGAAATTTGGCAGATAATATGCAAAAATTTATGGCTTTCTTTAATGGAATATGGGGCAAATTGATGACGTTAATTTTGGAAGTTACATATTTTTAAACACAATAAATATTTTATTTGCCTTAGAATGTGCTCTATCATCAAACGAAATAATCCATTTTACATTGCGCATGACATTGATGACAGGCATGTGTTTCACAGGATGTATTTCACGCACGTTTATTTTTATTCATGCCAAGCAATCCACATCTTATAACCCTTATTAAATGAGGCGTCGCTTCACTGCAGAGCACCATTGATCATTTCAAAACATTCTCTACGGTTTATAAATGCACCAAACTGTCTGGAAATAATTTGTATTAGCTAAATCGGATGAGCTCGATCTTCCAGTGCCTAATTCGAAATTGTGTTCTATCTTGAACGGTTGAAAAGTTATAACATGCACCAATTACCTTGAAGGAAAGGTCATACAAAAATTTATAATGCACCATTCGTTCAGTACTATGTTACATCCTATTCAACCACCACATCACCAATCCCCCTATCTATCACAATTCAAAAGATATCAGCAATGTTTCCTGACTGTATTCACCCTGTACCGGTATACTGTATGTATGAAATATTAAAAACTTGAAACTGTAGAAGGTAATGCAAGAATAATTCAAACCGACATGTGGATGTATAGTAGAGGATGGGTGTGTTTGAGTTGCACTTGAAATAGTACAGCAAAGAGATTGTGATACTTACGCAATTCAGTTGGAATGCGGGCACTTGCGAGTGCATTCCTCTTCATAAACAGAGGATGAATCTGGTTTATACGTTATACATTGATTGTTTCTCAAAATAGGCCAAATCAAATGAGAAGGGAACAAGAGAATTAAACGAAGTGTAGTGGAAGGTACAGTAGGGTATTCAAGAGTAATAACAGAACAAAATTGAACCAAAAACCAATTAGTTGTGGTTGGAGAGATAATCATTCTCAACTCAAGTTGAAGCTATTTCGTCACCAAAAAGGCCTTCTCACAGACGTGGAAGAATAAAGTTTGTTTGTACAACTCCACAGGCAAATGCGCCGTTTCACTATTTTTTGCCTGTTACCTTTGCTTTTTGGCAAAATCTTACAAATGCGTGTTTGTATGATATCTAAGCACTGGCAATTTTTTCAATATACATTAGTGTGCAAATTAATTAGGACACTGTCATGTTTCCATTAAAAACATATTTATTGATAGATAAAAACCACAGTCTCTATTCAATAAATAATATGGCCTCCTTTTGCTTTGATAACACTTTTAGCATGCTTTGGAATGGAATCTACCCGTTTGGGGCAAAGTTACTGGATTTTTAAATCATTAAACCATATACCATTTGCAGCATAATCTAATAATTTTTGCCGAACAGTAAATCTTCTATAGCTTTCATTTCATTATCCCCCACAAATTTTCGATGGGATTTAAGTCAGGGGAATTGCCAGGTCATTTAACCTGTTTCAATACGAGTTGAATATTAAGGAGGAAATACTAAGAAAAATACACTGTCCCAATAGATTTGCACACTGGTGTATATAATCAAATGAAAGAGTACGGAGATTGTTCAATGTTTATTTTCAAGTAAATCCAGCCAAAAGCCAAGGAACTACTTTCTTTGGGGAGGGTTACTGTGATGTAAATATTGCAAGAAATAGCGTTATCTTGAGTTGAGAATGACTGTAGACAGAGAGTTTGAAATGCACCACTTTTCAGGGTATTAGCATTTCTCAAAAGTGCCTGCATGTCCCGCAAGCAAATTT
>JAVBJR010000844.1:0-3317 GCA_031546965.1 Dysgonomonas sp. | reverse complement strand
CCACAAACAGCAAGATGGTGGCTACCACAAAAAGCAAGATGGCGGCCTCCAGCAAGCGAGATGACGTCATATCCGTTATTGAAATTGCGTCATGTACCCCTTATACCAGATGAAAGCAAAAACGTATTCTACGTTAAAAAGCATGCTCAAGCATTAGAGGGGGTACAGAAAATGAGGGTTTGTAGTATGAAGACTGATTGCGAGAATTTAAATAGTTTTCATAGGAACAATGTAGGGTTAGGGGTGATTTTATTCAGGTTTTTAAAGTAATTATAAATATTGATTACCCCCGACCCAAGTACTGTATATCTATCAAATTTGCTGGGGAGAGTATTAAAGACAATGGGACACTGTTTCAAATTACCGAAGCACCAATCCTGACTATTGATGTGCCAATACTTATGTATTCTCTCAAAGAGGGGGTTGATCGGTGGAATGGGTTGCCAAGAGAGGTGTTGGAAGCGCTAATGGTGGAGGGTTTTAAGAAAGAACTGGATGAGTTTTTTGATGATATGGGATGGGTATAGGTCTTACATGACAGGGGCAACCTAGTTGACTCAAGAGCCTGTTGTTGCCCGACATACTGTATTGTAGTATTGAAACGGCGTGTTTGTTTGCAGGCTTACGGTCTCGTGCAGACGAGCGCGCATCACGGTTACCTCTGGGTGTCTTTACTAGTCAGCATCGGAATATATTCATTCTTCATGGTAGAGAGGCTTCTCAACATTATGATGTATACCAGAAAGGTATTGGCCGTTCATTCATTCATTCATTTTTTGGAATTGACGCGTATCCATCGTAGTGCAGTAAAACGCTGACTCATAGTGACTGATAGTGTGCTTATAGTGAACATGTTGTTTCTACTTCTTCTCCTTCTTCTATTCTTCTATTCTCCCTTCACATTCATTCGCTTTGGTCAGCGAAGCAGGCAGATACGAAGACTGGCCCGTCACAGCTCGGACGTCTCCGTTCTTCCGCAGATGATAGACAGCGAACCCGGCGCTGCGGCCAACAAGATCAAATCCTCCGATGGCCAACACCATCATATTCATGTGACACATTTTTATTCTGAACAGGGTGCAAAGCGCTCCTATACATTCCTATATATTAGCCTATATTTCTTCAAAATTCCTATATTTTATCCTATATTTTTCTAAAACATTCCTATATTTTGCACAACGGCATTACTATACAGTACTATTTTACCCTATATTTTGTCAACAGTATTTTCATATTTTTTACTGTGTTGCACTTTGCACCCGGTCTGTACCATTTATTAGAGATTCAAATCATGCATATTTACACATAATCATTGGAGCAATACGGATAATCTTCGCTAAACAATTTCAGCCACTTAATGAAACCTTGTGATAGTTTTCAGGCAACAAAATATGCAACTAAAGTCTTATTCCCTATTGAACTAATTTGTACAAAACTTTCGTTTCCGCCAATCGTTTTATTGGCATTGCATCAATAAACAGGGAACGTTTCAGGGTATGTTCCAAAACCGTGTCAGTTCACCTTTAAGAGGTTCTCCTATGCTAGCCAATCTCCTTCCTATCTGGCAAATTTTAAGTGCTTAAAATGGAAGTACCTTAGCATTGAAGTAATTGTTATTGGGGTAAGTTATTGTTATTAGGGAAAAGTAGGGAAAGTGTTACGTAACACTTTCCCTACTTTTCCCTTATATTTCCCTCAGGGGATCTTTGATATGCTAAGGAAAACTGAATTATGAAATTGCAAATATAAGTTATATTTTATTTGCAAGAATCATACACTCGAATTACACATAACAAAAAGGTTTCTGGCCTAACCCCGGCAATGCCAGTGGGTGTAGGCTTTCTGGTGCAAAATATTAATTAAGCACAAATTTACACTTACCAAGATCAGCGGTGGGACCAACTGATCTGGTGACTTGTTCACTCTGAAGACATCACTGGATTCTAACTTAATTCACCAAATTTGGCCCTCCTTATATATGGTTAGGGCAGGAAGTTTATACAAACTTACTTCTGGAAAGTTCTAGAACCTTCTAGAGAGAGACAGGAAGTCCCAAAAACTGGGGTTTGTTTACATCTGGCAGGATGGTCCTACCCAATTAATATAAGCATTTCAAGATGCTGCATGCACAAAACAAAGGGCCACTGTTAAGGGCCAGGAAATGAAAATATTGAAGTCCCTATATAATATTAAAATGCTCCTGGACCTTACAGGTCAATAAACACTTTCACATATAATGCAGTACTTAATGTTTTTGAAAAGTATTTTAAGATGCATTTTAAACGTTTTGTTAATTAACATTTGATATTACAACAGCTTTGCACTTTAAAATAAAGAACGGCGATTGCTTTCCGGACAGCCCTAGTACAATACTCATTTCAAAAGTAAGGGCTAGCTGATTGATAAATTGATTACATAGGAAGAACAAAAAGCACTTTTGTTACCATGGAACAAGGTTTTTAAACCCTCTTTAATCAATCAAGTGTCCCTTACTTTAGAAATGAGCTTCATTTACAAAATGTCAGTAGTATTTATGAAGATGATATTGATCACTTTGGTTTTAAAGTGGCTAAAATTGCTTCTGGATGCACGAACAGTTGCGTACATTGTTTTAACAGCTGTATGCTATGTCCAGGTTCAGGCTCACAAGCATGACCATCATATCGAGTTCAAACCGGGACAAGACAGCGCAATAGCCACCGTAGCCTGGATGATCGTATTTGGCGATGGCATCCATAACTTTATCGATGGCCTGTCTATAGGGGCGGCATTTAATCAAGGTACTCTCACCGGTGTCAGCATCTCGTTGGCTGTACTCTGCGAGGAGCTTCCGCATGAACTGGGTACGAGACACTCTTTTCAACTCTTACGTATAGTAGCTCCAGAGTAAGTTTGAGTTTTGTGCTTCAAGGGATATTCAAATGAGGTATTGTTCGTGAAATGAGGTAATTGCTTTAATTGCATTAAATACGGTAATTGCTGTTGGGGTGATTGGTTGTAATTCCTGGCTTTGCTCCAGTGAATCCACAACACCAGCCAACTTGGTATCATCTGCAAACTTATTAAATTTAGAGAGGATACCTTCCTCTAAATCATCAATATAAACTAGAAATAACAATGGTCCTAATACCGATCCCTGAGGCACACCACTATTAACCCCTATCCAATCTGAAGGTTCACCGTTGATAACTACCCGCTGTTTTCTATCTGTCAGCCAATTTTTAATCCATCGTAGCAGATTCCCTGTCACACCCTTTTTTCTCAGTTTTCGAATAAGTTTACTGTGGCTAACTTTATCAAACGCCTTTGCCAAATCC
>JAVBJR010000586.1:0-3595 GCA_031546965.1 Dysgonomonas sp. | reverse complement strand
TTCTACCTTTTTCATTAATTTCGAGTATTTTTATTCCGAGGCTCCTCAAGTGAATAATTCATCAGTCTGCTAAACAATGCACACACAACCCATAATGAAAAAAATATTTACAATTAAGCATTGCTCCACTGTGTTATTTGGATTGAAGTGCAAAACAAATACAAAATTTGAGAAATTGTATTAAATCATGTATTAAATCATGTATGCAATTATTTTTTTCATCACAATACTTCAAAAATAATAAATTTATTACTTGATATAGCTACAAGTGCAATTGTGCATCTAGCATTTCAGTTACAATTTTGCATTACTCAATTAATATATTAACATTTCTTGACAGAAATGCATGAAACCAATAGTTTGATAATATCACACAGTTTCTGAATTGATTGAGTGATTTATATTCATTTTTTACTTTTTGCCAAGGTGTGATGAAAATGAATATAAGTACATTGCTAGGCATTTCCCCTTCATTTCTGAAAAAGCTTTTCTCCCTCACGTGATACTTGCAAGGTATAGGTCGTCTTAAAAGGAACTTTGTGGCTTTTATGGGTGCTTTACGGTGTTTTGGTGAGTGTCTTGCACTATACAAGAGCACAATGAAACTCATTTCCCTTCTACAACACTGATTCGAAACACACCCCATCGAAATGACTTTAGTGCATTTGGAGATCGAAAAACCCAAGATTATAGCAGGGGTTCAGTTTACTGCTGTTAGACACTCTTGGATAAACTTTTTAAATACAGACTGTCATTTCTTCTCTTATAAGATGCATTTTTGTAGTCTATAGCTGACATACACATTATAACCTGTGTTTATTTTAATTAGTATCTTCTAAGTATCAAGTGCAAGAGAAACGATTAATTGTAATCTGCCATAATACTCTAAAAGCTTTGATTAATTTATTTCGCAATTCCAGTGTTAACGCGGGAATTTAAACAAATTATTCGTGTCAATTATCTAGATCAATGTTTTTTTTCTCCCTGAATTCGCATTAATTTCATTAAAATCATTAAAGAGAAAATGACAGCCATCCTGTCCCAATAAGTTCAACATAATTTTGAAATAACAGTTTGTCATATTTTACAAAATCGTTTTAGTATTTAAAAAAGACTGTTGTTAAATTTGCAGGGAAGCTAGTATTACATATTATATTACATATTTGAAATCTGGATATATCACTGTGTGTTTAGTGAAAATGAAAAGATAAAATTGATGAATTGACAACTTTAATTCATTGCAGTTATCTGAACTATTAATGCTTTGCTGTTGATAGATTTTGTCACTTATATACTGGAGGCCTGATTCTCTTTCTCTATGTATATGTATATATATGCATATACTTTTCTTTTATCATGTGAAAATTCCGCAAAATGAAATCGTTAATATTCAACGGAGTTGTATAAGCAATTGAGAATGCAAAGCACGCTGTTGATGCGATAATTCCATTAGTTGCAATGTCAGCTCTGGTGCTATGGTCATAAAGTGTGCCCTTATATGCTCCTGATGGAAACCAACAACCTTAAACTTTTTTTTCTCTCCCTTTTATACCGGTTTCCGTATAATTCTGGCACACTCTTACTTGTACCCCCTACAAGGAAATTGTCATTTTTGCTGTTTTCATGATCGGGGTTTATAGGTACTCTGCCCTAAGAGCACGAATACCACATTGAGCAAGGATTTTCAATTTGGTTGCTGAATTTATGTCCTATATACATACAGTACACATACACACACATACACATACCACCTATACATTGCCTTTGGGCCATGCCTTCATCCGAAAACCTATGATCTTTATTCTCTCCTTTCTGGGAAATTTTAGTGCCCAACTTTCAGCTCACGTAATGTATATGTATATATACGATCCTTTGGGGTGAAAAGTTGACTGTGTGCATATAATAATGCACAAATTGAGAGTGGGGGGAAATTCAAACGGTGGCAATTAAAACACAAAGACGACTACAAGAGTCTGTAGAGAGAAATAAAATGCATATCACCAGCTCATAGAGTTTATACGCCCAGATTAGTAATTTTATCTCTGCTTTTATTGCTCTATTAGATTTCATATACAGATGCTTTTGTGTTGAAGCTGTATTCGGTGTGTGTGTGTATGTGTATGTGTGTCGAAAAGCCCCACTGTTTCTGGGTAATAATAAAGCATGGGATTAAAATTAAAATGAGATCACATGCACCAAAGCAACTAACACACAATTTTCAGAAAGTTTCCATAGAATAATGGTGGATTTTATTTTTATATATTCAGTTAAGAAGCTCAGTTATAATGCAGTATACATGATGAAACACAATGAACTGACCCACAACTGATTTTATAGTCCATTTGATGTGGTTCATTTTACCCCATGGCAAAGAGGAATATTAATTTTAAATTTTTTCGTAAACGTTTACAGGAAATCTTGATGTGTCTTTGCATCTGATGAAAATATTTAGTATGCAGTTAGGTATATTTACAGATCAATCGCATTTATTTCTAAGACAATTAATGCAAAGATCTGCAAAGATCTGCAAAATTAATAGGAAACTTGTGGCATATCCAGTCCTGGTTTTTCTTGATAATTAGTTACAGAACGTTCATGAATCCAGATTTAATTTCATTAGTACAGTTAATTTAATATGTGAATGTTCTGAATGGCAGTTATTCTACATACTGTATATAAAACAATTTTAATTATGTATATATAGGTACGTATATTTCCGCAGGAAGTTTTCTCCGAAAGCAAAATAATCATAATGCTAATCCACAAAGTTGCGGAATGAAATCATAAAACAAACAGCATCATGCAGAACACTATATATAAATTATTAAATTGAAAACCATATTGAAAATGCTTACCTTTTTTAATACTGCCCTAAGTTTAATATTCCTGACTGATAGCATATTTAGAGTAGGATATCGATGATTTAACTTCATATATATTTCAATACTCATGAAAAATGAAAAATGCCAATAACTGCGTATAATCTGAGCTCTATATATAATGCATATATGAAATTTTGTGCGCTGAAAATGAAAACCAAGCGATCAAATGTCAACATCAGATGCTCATATCCATATTCTGCTCGGAAATTGATCAATTCAGTCTAAATTCAAATGACTATTGAGTTACCCTTAAATGGTATATTACATATATACATATAAGGGATTTAGTGGGGGAAATTGTGATTTAAATCCGGTTCTGGTCTAAAGTTGGGCGAAGTAATTCATGATGGAAACAACGGATAGGGAGAAAAGGAGTGGTTCTTTTATCAGGAGAAAAGGGAACAGGACATATGCCTGCAGGTCCACTGTGTGCCATTTGTTACATTTAATAACAGTATACTGTGCATGCACAATTGCGTGCGATAAAGACATCGCTTGTCGCATTGACTTCGGTCATGTCAGGCGTTTCGTGTCAACTTGAATATGAATGAACAGCAGAGAAAATTACAGAATCAGATAGTGATGTTGATGATGATGGTGATGATGGTGATGATATAATAATGAGGAAGAGGATGATGATGATGATGATGTTGATGATGATGATGTTGATGATGATGATGATGTTGATGATGATGATGATGATGATGATGATG
>JAVBJR010000264.1:0-4628 GCA_031546965.1 Dysgonomonas sp. | reverse complement strand
GGGCCCATTCCTTTCAGTGACGGGCATTGGGCCCATTTTGTTGAGTGGGCCATGAGATCCATGACGATAAGTTTGGACAATTGGCCTGATTGTGCCCGGGCGCATTGGGTTGCGTTGGGGCCAGGAGGGCGGATTGAGGTATGTGTCAGCCATCGGGCCCTTTATGTTCAGTTAGGGCCGTAGGCCTCATTGAGATCAGTAATGGCCACCGGGCCCATGGAGATGAGTAAGGGCCATCGGGCCATGAAGTTCACAAAGGGTAATGCAGGCCATTGTAATAAGTTTGTGGTATGGCGTGCACTGTGTTCAGTTTTTCCCATAACTGATGTTTGGCGAATTACACGCATAGCACAATGTGGATGACTGTAGGACCATTGGTGATTGTGTGTTACATGTTTGGAGGACGTTGTGGCTGTTGGCCATCAACCATTCGAAGGTCTTCGATGCTGGACACACCAACACGGTACAGCAGGAGTTGTCGGATGGCAAACAGCTCGCCGTGCTGTAGATTGACCCACCGTAGGCGCGTTATGAGGTCAATCCTTTTTTTTACGTCTCTGCCACTGGAAAGTACTGGTGTTCCACCTGTAGTGCAGTGGTACTTAGAGGTATAACATGCTGCTTGCCTGCAGGTCAGAGGTGACGAGTGAAAAGTAAGCTGTCAGCTGTGAACTGTTCTTCCGCCGCTTTGCACGCTGCAACGCTTTTTCTTCCTCATCCTCTTCGACCAATATGAACTCTTTCTCAGGTTCATGCAGTTTGAGCTCGACGACCATATGGGACATGTCGTGCATGTTGTAGCCGAGGTGGCACCATGCCGCCTCACATGCTGTGATCATACGCATTTGCTGATACTCGACACTCTCGTCAATGTCGATCTCGTTTCGATTTGCGTGTTTCGCGTCTCGTATTTTCTGTTCACGCAGTTCAGCGATTGCCTGGTCGGTGCCTTTATTAATGTATTTGTAAATATAAACAACAGAGGACTCGGGGCAGTTGACATGCTCGACATTTACGTGCGCCTGTAGCAGTGTGGCGAGGAAGGGATTGTGGCACACAACGTGCTGGTTCGTTGCCGTGCGTTTTGTGATGCCTTTCCCAAGTGGTGGTGGTGTTGGTTGTCGCGCGGCTGCGCATAGCCACTGCCCGTCAGTGTGGATTGTTCGAGGTAGTCGCGTGGGAAGTACATGGCGCACTTCTCATTGTCATGCAGCAAGGTCTTGTCGGCACAGCACGGCCAGGGTGCGGAGCCACTCTGGTATTCACACGGACCCTGGATAAGGTGCTTGGTAACAACATCGTAGTATCTCTTCTTCATGGCAAAGTCGGGGTCAGTGGGCATCGGTGCCTCAAGCAGTTTTGCTGATAGCCAGTTGTCTAGGTCTTCTAGTGTGGTAATGGCGATGTTGGTGGCCACCAGCAGGTGCATGTGTGGCATGCCTCGCTTCTGGAATTCGATGGTGTAAGCGTAAAGGTGGATTTACAATGGTGCGCCAAGCAGCTATTCCGAAGGCATGCGCAGCCAGTGCGACCCACTGGCGCATGTCCCATACGTTTTCATCATTGTGAATTGGTTTTAGGCGCAAGCACTATTCTTATGAGAAAGTCTCGCGAGATCCCGCGACATTTGAAGAGGAGCAACAACAAAGATGGATGCTGAATCAAGCAGCGGCGAAGATGATGTTTTCCTGCAAATGATACTAACTGCTGGAACAATTTTGCAGAAGCAGCGACAGAAACGGTAATAATACACCCGGAATTTGATAGACTTGAGCAGATATTCCAACAGCATTCAATAGATAACCGGCCGTGTTTTGCGCACACGCACAGTGCGCCGTGTTTACCCACGTGCTCCATATAGAGGTGAGTACTTTTTTCGCGTTTTCGTTTATATAAGATAATAATAAATTTAAAAATTGTTTGATTAGCAGTGGAAATATAATACAGATATCGTTCACAACATTTAGAACGGCAGATGGAATTAAATAATATATAAACTAGAGTGCATGTGCATGTGCAGCTGAATGGAAATAAATAATTATAAAAATGAGATAACATATTTATTCTAATGTAATTATTTATTTCTTATTAAAATACATTTATTTATTGTTTACTAAAAACACAATATAGACATGACAACTGGGTGCCCGGCGGTATCTTTAAGTGCGTTGATCCAAAAAGCAATTAACCTTCTATTCTTTGCAACGGATGGAACCTCAAGCAAATACGAGGAAGGAGAGTTCCCTGGTATCTCGCAAAGTTACCATTCTAGCCATGTTCCAAATATGGAACATGCCGTGACAACATCGGCGTCCATTGAACATCGCATCTCACATGAATACAGAAAGTCCACACAAAGACGCCGAGTCATCGCTGGAATCGTCGCTGCTTGAAGAGCTTCTGGTGTCAACATAGCTCCCAAATGTTCAGGGAATTAATTCTACAGCGCTGGCAAAGGTGGCAAAGGTGTCACAATTGCTCTCAACACAAGTAATTGGGTTGGTTTAACTTATAGTTTTGGCTAATTCAAAATTACCCCAGGAGTGCTTTGATAGACCGGTGGTCGGAGTGAGGTGGTTTTATTTGGGGAAACACATTTTGTTGCCAATAAACCACGCGTTTCACCACAAAGCCTGGCGACATTGTCGAAGTGGACGAAACCCACTTCTTTAAGAGGAAATACAACAGAGGAAGGCAATTGGTAGCGGAAGAGACTACGATGCAAGTCTATGGATGTCGAGTAATCGCTATTCAGATTTCAGATTTGCAGGGCCGGCGGTAGAGGTGGGTATTGTGGGTAGCACTACCCACACGAAAAGTCCGTGGGTGGGTAATTACCCATGCGAAAATCGGAGTGGTGTAGAGAGGAAGGTGCCGAGGCGGTTGCAGTGCCGCAAGTGCTCATGTAGGTTTAGAAAAGCGATCAAAGTGACAAGGAACCACAAAAATTGACTTAAAAGTGATGTAAGTGAACACAAACTACAAAAAATTCAAAATGTTTTGAACTATAATGCACCCTTTTTTGGTGGCATAACACACCACGGCAGGAACATGCTTTTGTCAATTATATTAATAACGTTGCTTAGTCAACATGGTACCCATTCAATGGACACTGTTGAAGGCCAGAAAGCGCATTAACTACCATTAAATTAGAACTAATTGGTTAAAGGTAACATGACACGGAAATATTCGACCCCACCGATTTGGTCGATCGTCTTGCCAACTCGTCAGACACGTATTCTGATAATTCGTTGCGATTTTCAGATTTGTTTACCGTACTATGTAATTGTTACGACGACTAGAGTTTCGGTCCATTTCGGTCGTCAAGTAGCAATGTACTTCACGATTCGGAAACGCTGCTATTAATTGGCAGAAATTCGAAAACGTTCGATTCCGATCGACGACGATCTGTCTCATTTGCTCGTGCCATTTTGCCACAGCACATTATGATGCTAGCGCCGTGACATTGCACTTCTGTGACACCATGGCATCACATCTCTAACTATTTTTTACTAATGTTTACAAAACTATCATTCCCGCCAATCCTTTTTTGGCATAATTTCAATAAACTGGGAACTTTTCAGGGTATGCTCCAAAACCGTGTCAGTTCTCCTTTAAAAGACACTCTTTTATTTGTACTTTTGTCTTTTCTGGGCGTTTTACGGATGCCATGCAAAAATTAGTAAATATTAACGATTTTTGTGTAATTTTATAATGGCACGAAACAACATCATAAATTGTTTGGCTACATAATCGAAATATCTAAGGATATAAACTTTGTTCATGTTATTCCACACAGTGCTGTGATAACGGATTTTTGATATCTTTAGTATTTTTTAGTAATGTGTGAAAAACCCATTTCCCAAATTTTCAACAAGCTTGATTGTTCACTCAATACGGATAAAAATACTAAAAATTCGTCATCACAGCACTGTCCGGAATAACAAGTACAAAATTCATATAACAGATTTCGGTGCCCTAGAGTAGAAAATTGATGGCATGCTCAGTGCATGGCATTGCAAAATTATACGCAAATCATTAACATATGTGAATTTGTACATGGCTTCAGTGACACAAACAAAAGTGGTATTTACGTAAATACCACTTTTGTGGTATTGTCTGTCGCTCGATGTTGGCACTTTTGGGATTAAGTAGGGGAGGAGATCCCCATTGTCCGAAAATTGAAGCACTGACTGGAATAAGGGCTTGATACCGTATTCTTAGTTTTGAGAAAAAAGCTAAAAACAGAACACGACCTTTCAGAAAAAAACATCTGGGGAAAAAGTTGTGTGTATTAATGTTGTGAATCATAATCCACTGCTAAACGTGTGTAGCGGATCCGAAATTCCAAGATAATGATATAAAAGTGACACATTTTATGGAATAAGGACGTGATCCACAGGCCCTTTCTCCACAGAGGCTCGATAATTACCAGAAAACCATTTGAAAACAACTCAATACTTCTGAAAAAAATTCAAGATATACGATATTACAATGCCAACCGTTTTCCATTATTCCAGATAGTTTTTTGATGGTCGTAAATAATTATTAATAAATACTTGGAAAAATTACAATATAAGTGAAGTATATGCTATGGAATATGTGAAAAATCTCAAAAGCATGCCATT
>JAVBJR010000824.1:0-17826 GCA_031546965.1 Dysgonomonas sp. | reverse complement strand
CATCTAAAACCACCGAAAATGATTAAAAATGTAATAAAGTACCACTAACCTGCAATTTGGGAACGTTTTTCCGATGTTCTGCCGAGTTGACAGTGTTTTTGGCTGAATTTTCGCCATCCCGATGGTCGAAGCTGAAAACTTAGTAAAATCCGTTGCCAGCCAATATTAGTTGATTAATCCGGTTATGCAGATTCGGCGGATGTAATTCCCGATCCGATAGCATGTAAATAACTTATTAAAATCACTTCTGAAATTTTCCGATGATGCTAAAAAATTAATTCGGAAGCCATTAACGATGCCATCGAGGAAAAGTGGAAAAGACGAAGGGTGGGCAATTAGCCCTTTGACCGCCCACTGAGATGTCATCGTGCCAATCACGCGATCCGGTCCTTGTCGCTAATTGGTGACGCCGTTTTTTGCGATGCTTCCTAGGTGGCGCACTGAAATAGGTAATCGGACCTTGATGACAAGTCATTAGTTGGTTGACAGTCATCTCATACGGATCGTAAGTGATAGCTATCTTCCAGTTTCTTTTAATTAGTTAGTTTTTGTTTACTTCTTCGGCCGATTGCGCTTGCCACGATGTCTCGTCGACGTGATGATGACCGTGGGCGCGATCGGGAGGATTTCCGCCGCGGGAAAGATAATTTCCGCGAAAAATAAGTGTCTCGCCGAGAGGAAAGGGTAAGCGTCCTTTCTTTGTTTTGCATGACGCTTCGTCATTAATTTAAGGTCCCGATCGTTGCTGGAGACCACAGTCCGTTCGAATTAACGTTAATTAACGTGGTTATTGTTAACGGACGTGGCCAGCGGTGATCGGCCGCCTTTTTGATTAGTAATTGGTTTTTTCGTAAACCAGTTCGGTTAATCGAGTTTAACTTGGGTTAAAATGAATATGCGGTACCGATCGTCGCTGGTGACCGCAGTTCGTGCAAATTACCGTTAATTAACGTAGTAATTGCACTCGAACGCGGCCGGCGATGATCGGCTGCATTCTTGAGTTGATTAAGTTGGTTCTTATAATCAACATGATTAGATGGTAGTTAATTTTGTTAGTTGCGGTGCCGATCGGCGACGGAAACCATTGCTCGCTCTATTAAAAGCTGAGCATGGCCAAAGGTGATCGGCCGCACTTTTAATTAAATTTAAATTAATGCTTATTAGTTTCAAATCTTGCGATGATCGGTTACCACAGTCGGACAATTGTCTAGACGTGGCCGACATCCTAGATTAAATAAATATACGTCGAATTTCTCGGTGTTTGGTGTCCACTGATGGAATAAAATATTCTGTCGTGGCCAGCACCGAGAAATACCATCACCATGTGGCTTACACACCGAATTTTTGAAATTCGCGCGACAAAATAATTGTTGGCATAGTACCAATCCTGTTTGGATTGAGTTAAAATTAAGCAGTTTTACGTTGCAAAGCCAGACAGTGTGGTGGCGATGTTAATTAAAAGTAGATGTCTAGACAGGTGGGGGGGACTGGTTCACCACCCCCACAGAAATGTCTGGAATAGAAGGGGTGGGACGGCCATCTTGGATTTGGCCGTCTACCACCTCTAACTTTCCACCTATAGATAGTATGTCATATAGGTGCTCATTATTAATTTATTAATTTATTTAATTTCAGATTTTTCGCCGTGTCGGCGATTTGGTCCTGGTAGTGGAGGAAAGGGCCCCTAGGCGAGGCGAAAGAGAACCACTCAGGAGGTCGGCGGACTCGGGGTGGTACAACCGGGGGGAGGCCACGGAGTTGGTGGGCCGAACCCCGGGGTTGTACTTCGTTGAGCCAGAGACGGGGTACCGTTACCACCGTCGCTCCGACTCCGAGTCCGAGCCCACGCCAATGGAAGAGGACAGTGGGGACGAAGGAGTACCGGCGAGCCGTTACACGACAGTATACGGTCCGTTGGTGCGATTTCATCCACCACGTGTCGCCAGGCGTGGGCCCGACCCCCAGGTGGCGCCAAAGGGCACCGTAAAAATGGAGGTCGATCTCCCTCCTCCTGCTTCCGGTGGGGCCCGGCCGAAGACAAGAAGCTGGGAACAGGGAAAGAGCGCAGCATCCACCGCTCCTAAGATCACCGCTCCGACCGAACGGCCACGTCGCGACGATTCCGTTGATGAGGTGGCTAGAGCGTTGTTGAGTCGGGAGATTAGGAGCGGCAAGCAAGCAAACAACCGGGATGACACTGGAGGGTGGGGCCTGATACCGGTAGAAAAAACCGGGGCCACCACCTTCGTGCCCCGCCCCACTGAGGCGGCCCGGCCCGACCACCGGAACCTACCAACACCGACCACCACACCACGACCTTCCACCTCCGGGTGGAAGGCACCGACGGCCTCCGCCCTGGCGACCGCCAGTGGCAAACCGGAGGCGAAGAAGGGAAAGTCCCAGGCCGACAAGCAGCGGACCTGGGAACTGGAGATGTCCCCAGAAGAACGGGCTTCCCGGGCAAAAGCCACCGCCGACTGGTGCCGGGCGCAACGAGAGGCAGCAGCGGCGCCAGCGCCCAAGAAGACGGTGGCCGCCATCCCAGTGGTGCCCTCCGAGTCGGCAGGGAAGTCCTCGGATCCCAGAGCGCCGGTCAACCAGCCAATCCGGTCCTGGGCAGACGAGCCGTTTCCCGAGGTCACCAGAGGGGGAGGAACGACAACGGGGACATCGAGCCAGCAGCAGGAGTGGATCTCCCCGGAAGAGAGGTACCAGCGGCCTGCACCCCTGCCCAAGCAAAACCGCCGGCGGAGAAAGAAAAAATATCGGCCGTATCCTAGTCAACGGGAAGCGGCCGAAAGGAGAAAGCTGGAGGAAGAGCAGGCGGCCGCACGGCAAGGTCCGCGAGAAGCGGCCGTGGCGGCAAGAGTTCAGGGGGGCGGCCAACCGGCGCCCCAGAGGGTCGCGCCACCCCGACCTGCTCCTGTTCGTCCCATGGCCCCTCGTCAGCCAAGACCACCACCGGTCCCTGCCCGAGGTCCACCAGCCCCGCGACTGCCCAACCCACCGCCCCTTCCGCCACCAGCACCGGCTCCAGAGGACGAGCCGTGGAGGCGCGTTCTCCCGGAATCCTACCAGGAGGCGCTGAAAGGGTGGGACCAACAGGAGCGGGAGCTCCAGAAAGAACTCCACAACGTGCAGACCCAGAAGGGGACGGCCCGGGTGGACGCCGAGGAGACAATAAAACGGCAGAACTACGAGGAGCGGGCCGCTCGTAAGCGGGAAGAGAAAAAGGCCCATGAAGAGCGCCAGGCGCGAGAGGCGGCATGCCGTCTCGAGGAGGAAGAACGTCGCCTGGCGCAACAGATGAGCCAGAGGGACAGGGAAGCAGCACGGACCTGGGACCCCTGTGTGGTGCAGCGCCGCCAGGCGGTCGTGGCCCCGACAGTGGCATCGCGGGCCCCGGAGGGAACGGCACTGGCGTGTTGCGGGATGGGGTGCTGGACCCCGAGGGCGTCCAGTCGATCCTGCGGGAGCTTTCGGCCGCCATGGGGACGTCGTTCGCGGCGTCCGTGCCTGCACCCAGCCCTTCAGCCCAACCACCACCGGCCGCGGAGGAGCCAAGATGGAAGAAGTTGCCCTTCCTCAACTTGAAGACCTCGCGGCCAGTAGCAGTCCCGCCACGACCCACCTCACTAACCACAGCCGAGGAGGTGATGGACCTGACCACCGAGAACCCTGAAGTGGAAGTCCTGGTGGTGGAGGCGCCAGCGGCCCAGGGGGAGCCTGAAGCGGCTAAAGAAACGGCGGCGGCGAGCCGATCCGTTTCCCCTGGTTCGGCTCGGGAAGAGCCAACCGGGGTACCGCTGTCGGACTCCGCGCCCAGGGCCATGGCGAACCTCCGCATCGAGTCCGAGGGTTCGGGGACTGAAGAGGAAGAAGCACCAATGGAGACGGAGGCGGGGCCGGTGAGGACGTCCACGCCTAGTCAGGGAGGGCTGGTAGCCGAGGAGGACTCGGTACCGGTGCACGACCACCCCCTGGACGAAGCTGGACTGGCTCCCGACCATAGTTCACAGGAGGTGGGCGTCCAGGAGGATGCTGAGGTCGAAGAGAGGGACGTGGAAGGTCCTCTCTCGGCCGATGAAGATGCCCTCCTGGATGATGGGGGAGACGACAGGAGTTTGTACTCCCCCACCCACACTTGTTAGAGCTCCGCACCATCCCCTGAAGACCACACCAATCGCTGCAACTTGGCCCCTCGGGTAAAACTGAGGGGCCGACCCCCCGATTGTGACCACTAAACGTGACACCCGAATGTGACTCCTGAATGTGACCCCTGAACTGGACACCCGAATTTGACTCCCGACCATGACTCAATGTTAACGACCCGGCGCTACAATGGACTCCGATTAGTGGCCTGTAAGGTTTCTCTCCCCACCCTTTACAGGTCCTCCCACTCCTCCTTCAACCCTTCCTTTCCAACAGGTGGTTAGCGGGCTGGCGGCGCCAAACGGCTGAGTAACGCTGGATAGCGGGCCAGGAGGCGGCGGCACGACGGTGCCATTGTCAGTCGACCCCCACCGGGCCGTACCATGCCGCGAAGCCACCCAAGGAATTCCTAACCTCCCCTCCCTACAACCTCTCTTTCCCCTTGTGCTCAACTTGCTAAGGCAAACTTGCCTATTGAATACTCATGGAGGACCAGAACCCGCGGACCAGGGCTACAAGCTGCTGTCGGGACTGGATGAGCTGCCTCCTACATACAATGCTGTTCCTGATGGGATGGACAGCCGAAGCGGTTCCGGAGACGATTCCAACTCTCTGATGGATGCGGACGTTGCGGATGGACCACTTCATAGTCAAGTCGTATTTTTGATATACGTTTTATTTTAAACTCGGATCGAAGCGGGGTATGACTAGCCCCATGTGATACTGTTCCGGTTTAACGTTTTCTAGTCGTTTACACTGGCGGGCCTCGCCGGCCGCTACGCCTACGTACTCGTCGTTTGATATGCGATATCGTTTGATATGCGTGGGACCCGTACGATGTAACTGTATTGGTTTCACCTGTTAGGTCACTGGTCTTGCACTCCACTCCTACTTTTGTCAAGAGGTCAAAGGGTTGGCGGACTCTGCGACTGCGTGGACAGGTATATCCACATGTTTATGGGGAGAAATGTAACGGCCCTGTTACAGGCACCCAAAACCACCCACTAAAAACCACTTAAGAGCACTTAAAAAGTGCCATAAATCAAACGTGTGCAGACGAAAAAAGGGTAAAAACACGGTTGCCTAGCAACCCCCTTTTGCTCACGTGCTCACCTCAAGAGATCCACCCGATGAAGATGTGGGCCAGCGAATCATAGTCGCATGGAAACCATGTCATCATCGGGCACTGGTGGCAATCTTTACCAATTATGGATGTTTGATGCATCCATAAAAACCGATGGCACACTTGTCTCAGGGTCACTTTTGCTAATACCACCGGTGGGTTCTCCGCAGGTGGCAAAAGTGTCAAAACATTGTTCTCCACCCAGATAATTGGGTTAGTTAGTTTAAATAGGGCAAAACCTAAATTACATAAAGGAGTGGACTGCACAGATTAGTGGTTGAGACAGGTGGTTTGTTGGGAAATTTATTTCTACCAATAAAACCACGCATTTTCACCATACATCTGTTTGAAGTGTGAATTTTTTCAGAGTTACTTGTAACCAACTCGCCAGTGTTATTACACAATTTAGGTTTTTTATGTTGTGGCAGAGTCTACAAGTGACTGACAGTAGTTTGAGTCAAGTATATTAAAACCAGGATTTTACAATTTCATCCAACAATTATTTCATTTAATACGGTTAATATTCCTCAGTAATTTTTATTGCGGTTGAAATCTGGTCAGTTTGCTGATCACTACATTTCCATGATGTTAGATTTGTTCGAAAAGCCTGAAACCTAACTATATTGCAACTTGCATCCTCATCTTGAAATATCACATTTTCGTTTGCGAATTTCTCTGTAATATCTGCATGGTTTGACTCGGATAGTGGTCAAAATATCTATGTATGTTGCAGCTGCTACTGTCCCAGTACCGATGCACATCTTTACAGGTACATACAACCAAGAGTGGATAAAGTAGAGAGTATGCATCGCCCCATTTCCCCTTCACTTCATGCTCAGGTCGTTACTGAAGCGCATGATTCATGCGCCCCCTGGTTTAAAATATGTGAATGTGGCCAATTAAACATTGACACCTTGTAATGAGAGGCTATGAAACAGCTGGTGTTCTGAGGCTAGGACAGAAATAATAACAAGGACCTTTGAAACTTAGCCAATTAACTTGCATGATCAAAACACTGACAGAAATTGAATTGGGGGATTGCAATTGGAAACGGAATTTCGAAATGGAACACATTTATTAAATGGAACACATTTTGAAATGGAACACATTTAAAAATGCAACACATTTAGAAATGCAACACATTTATTAAATGGAACACATTTATAAAATGGAACACATTTGGAAATGGAACGCCTTTATTAAATGGAACACATTTGGAAATGGAACACATTTGCAAATGGAACAGATTTATTAAATGGAACACATTGAGAAATGGAACACATTTATTTAATGGAACACATTTGTAAATGGAACGCATTTAGAAATGGAATTTGGAAATGGAACGCATTTGGAAATATAACAAATTTGGAAATGAACGCATTTGGAAATGGAATGCTATCGGAAATGGAATGCATTTAACAATGGCATTTTGAAATGGAACGCATTTAGAAATGGATTTTGAAAATGGAACGCATTTAGAAATGGAATTTTGAACTGGAACGCATTTAGAAATGGAATTTGGAAATGGAACGCATTTGGAAATATAACAAATTTGGAAATGAACGCATTTGGAAATATAACAAATTTGGAAATTAACACATTTGGAAATGAAATGCTTTCAGAAATAGAACGCATTTGGAAATGGAACAAATTTGGAAATGAAATAAATTTTGAACATGGAATAAATTTGGAAAAGGCATAAATTTGGAAATTGAACCACAAAACAAACCTAAGCATGAAGGTTCTTAGTGGGAGATCAATGAACCAATGAGCTCATTGGGAAAACTGGCCATGGAAGTTGGTAGACACGCCCACCTGGCCATTTTTCTATGGTGCTTCAGCAAGCGACAACTCCAGCGGCCATATCGATATAATCGATTTATTTGTCACCACATTTCTGTGAGGTTTTCTCACAAAACGCTGTCACATTTATAAATAAAACCAAGGATATTAATGAAAATTTAACAATGTGTGCCCACCAATAGTACCTTGAACCTCTAGAGCGGTTTTGTTCAACAATGCAGCCGTTCTCAAACAATAAATGTTGAACCACCGAAGTTCGTCAAGGCTGTGTGCATTTTGAGCATGCACCTCCCCCCAACATTCCGAGCTGCCAAAAATGCCCACCGCGAAACAGGCTAGGAGCAGGTAACGCCCGTCGCTTGCTAGCACAGGGCCTATGGGCGATGCATACTCTCTCCTTTATCCACTCTTGATACAACCCGATATCAATAGTGTGAATTTGTTTTAATCAGCAAACGGTCAGCATCACACTTTTCAGAAGTATGTCTCCATACAAAATTTGCCGATATCGTCACCACCTTTGATTTAATTCAAGATTAATTCCTAAATAAGACATGTTTCCAGTCATGTAGTGCATAGTGTCCAGTTTATTTGAATCTTTGTTCATTGTAGGCGATCCTGCACTTGTTGCAGGGTGAGATGAGGCTATCCTTGATTGGTAAACCATGGAATGCAAACGATTTTCAACAATTTGATCGCACATATTATCATTTTGTCCAATTAATGTCCATCGGTTTCGACGTAAATTTCTGTTTTACAGTGCATATGGTGCTCAAAATCCTATCTATACACTGCCTTTTGATTTTGATTTCCCATATATGACAGTGCACGTTGCTAGAGCACAATGTTAAAGGCTGCACTAACATAACAACATGGGAATGTAGTGATCAGCAAGCTGCATGACCAGATGTAAACCGCAACGAAAATTACTGAGGGATATTAAAGGTATTGATCAGAATGATAAATCCGACCATTAAGAGATAATTGTTGGACACAATTACAAAATTCTGGGCAGAACGTGCTTGACGCAAACTACTGTCAAAGGCTTGTAAACTCTATGCTACAACATATACAACTGTAATTTAAGGCAAAACGGCGTTTAACTCAATATTAATGATGCTGAACAGATACTTATTTCCATGAATTTTCCTGAACGGATATTTATTTCCACATGTGGACTTGCGGTTTATTTATTTCTGTATAATCGGTATGCCTTATCTCTTTAGGAATAATACATGATGTCCATCAGGAAGTGCAGTTTAACAGGAAATATTTTATTTTGCTTTCAATAATCGTTTTCTATAACAAATAAAATGTTGAAGCAATGATTTGATGTTGAGAGAAGCCTCACCGATTCTGTTTTGCCAGGGGTTGTACAAGCTGGGTTTCTATTAGAAGCCTGGTTTGAATATCCGAAATTTGAGTAGAAGCCCGGGATTTATGTTGTGTATCCTTTATTTTAATCGTTTCATGTTTGTTATGCAGAGCTTGGTGGAGCTTGGAGGCTAAGAGTGTCCCAGACAAATTGGAAAAATTGGCGATCATCTCAAGAAGGTTGCACCATTAATAAAAGCCTATCAGCACTTGGATGCGTTATTAATGAATTAAGCAAAAGAAAGAATGGTCAAAATTGACATGGATTGTATTGTACCAACATTTTTTTTTTTTTGGACAGTGCAAATTTCTGCGGATATAATTTAACACAGATATTGCAGCCAGCACTAGGAGGAAAATCGATCACTGTAATCATTTGCACTATGACGCCTGCATCCATACAGGAAAGTTAGTTTACTCTTAAGGTACAGTGAATGTAGTGGATTCGACAGCAAAATTTAATATTGTTAATGCGAGTTTATTTCTGTTTACAACCCGGCACACATCACCAATAATCCCAAAGTAATTAAAGTGATGTCTGGTGAAACAGAAATTCAACATGATGTTAAAGGAATAGCCACTCTCCAAAATAAACTTCTGCAAATAACCCATGAAACCTATCTAAAATGAAATATTGCAGGATGTGTGCTATCATTTCATTAATGGATAATTATGCAATTAATTTATTTTATGCAGCAAGAAAAATTACCATCCGAATTGGATAGGAAGCAATTGTTTGAGAAATCACTTAGTGAAATGCCAAAAGTACACTATCAGCTGCAAATGCAGGTGCAAGAGTTAATGGACAAATTTGTCTTCTCCAGTCATCGAACTACATTTATTCCACAGCTCTAACCTGTAAATAATTAAAATGTTCATTAGATTTGTCTAGGGATTTGGGATATTGAAATTGTGATATTTACCTTGCAGGAAGCCGGCCGTCTCTAGACTAGGAGTGGTGAGGGTGTAAAACGTTGATTGTTGGACTGGTAACAGGAATTGGAAATTCAAATCCACTGAGCTGTGATGGTGGCCAATTGTTGTCTTGCACATTGCAAGAAACATTTACCGAAAGGATGATTAATAAATTGAAGGTAGAGGTGAAGGAAAAAGAAAGTGAAGTAGAATCATTAACACTGGAATTGAGACAAATGAAATGCCAACTGCTGCCTATCACAGAAACATATTCATGTCACATGTCTCCGCCTTCAAACGATTTGGAAGCTGAACCTATGGTGGTCGATGAACCTGTGGAGCATCCAATGCTAGGGGGCCAACACCAGCATGGAGCTCGACCGCGGATTGATAAATTCACTTGCTGTTTCAAACAGGATGAACATGAAGAAGTAAATGAAAAAGGAAACTTTAAAGATCCTGTTCAGCTCCTCGAAAAGTGTGTATTAAGATTTCAGTTGTGTGCAACGGAGTTGCGTTTAGAGGTTGTAGATACAGTCAAACTTTGTTATAACGGAATCCTCGGGACTGCCGAATTTACATCATTATTTTCTAGTTGACGTTATAACCAAGGGGTTAAGTCTTATGACAAAGATCACAACAGCACAATTACCATACAGAAAGGTGCAATTCGAAGCATGTACAGTGGAACCTCGGTTTACAAACACAATTCTTTCCCAAAGACTGTTCAGATACTGATGTGCAATTGTGGAAAAATTGTATCATGTTTTAGGGTGCCATTTTACCCTGGTAAACGGCAATGAACAGAAATATCGGAAAACTGATGAAGAATCAATCATGTGCTCGAATATCCTCGAAAAAGTGGCCGACCTTTATTCAATGAATCCCATCAGTTTTAACAGCGCACGATTTCACAGCCTAAATGACAGCTTTCATGTCATATGTGACATATTCCCTTAAAGCTCCTGAATTAACATGTTTCACAATACTAAAAGGGAATGCAGCACAACTTTGTAACTGCACAGTTCCGTTTACCTCCTAACCTACCGGAGATGGCTTAAAGTGGTAGCCAAGGAGTGTCTGGCAGCTTCAGCCACCACACCCCTTGAAGTTGAACAACCCAGTTATGTAAGGGTGGATTTACGATATCAAGCTGAAAGCAGGAACGCTCGCGATTTCACGCTTTCTGACGTCACATGGTTGCACAATTTGACATTGTAAGTACAAAAATTGTGTTCGATGTGACGTCAAAAATCAAAAAACGCTCAAGCGTTCCGCTGTAAGCTGCGATCGTGGAAGCACCCTAATAGCTGGGAAATTTCTTGTTCAGGGAGTTGAATCAAAACATTGAAAGGATTATGCAACATGGCTTGCATAATGACCTTGCGTTGTGTGAAGAAAGTGACTGTGTTATGTAAGAACCAGGGAGGAATCAATTTGGCTTCCTGGAATCATACCAAGTGACTGTGAAAGTGCATCTCCCAAGATGCACTTCACAGAAGGATAAAAGGGAGTGCAGTCCGTCTCTCTGGGAATAATTCTTCGATCCGAGAAAGCCGGAGGGGCTGCTCTACCCAGTGATCGAAGTGCTGAAAGAGTCAGTCAGGCTACTCCTATGTACACATCGAATTGTGATCAACTCCTGTGCTCACCTGGACTCGTCGCTAGGCTTGATTTTGGGAGTTGCTGAAGCCAATGTTTGTAAGTAAATATAAATTAAAACCCTCTTCAGTGCCTGGCTCGGGTTGGAGCAGTATACAACAGTTTTCAAGTACAATTGAAATTTGTTACAAATTATTATATTGAAAATATAATAAATTTTAAATTTTGTAAATTGTTTTTGAAATTTGTAATTTCAAATTGTGTAATTTTTTTTAATTTCAATTTTAAATTATGTAAACTTTGTAATTTTCAATTTCAACTTGTGTAAATTTTGTAAAAGCAATGGTACATATGTAAAGATTTGACTGTTGCTTGACACAGGTCCCAATGTTACTGATCTTTTCATGTTACATGTCAAATTGTCCAGAGCTTCTTCCACCTCAATATATTAAAAATTAAAAGTTTTTTATCTATCCTTTTTAGTGTCATAATGCCAGAAACAATCATTAGCTGCAAAAATGCAGATGCAATGCTACATACAAAATTTGAGGTCTGTAGAAGTAGTCCCACAAAGTCCAGTGCAAAATTCAAGGCAAGATGCAAGGCCAAATAGATGGAGGGTTGAGCCAGAATTACCCGAGAGTAACACAGCCCATGCAGGTACCAAGGACCACACAAAAGGGGTGGAGGCGGCAGGCACTACAACGGCAACGAAACCAACCTTATTGCCGAGAACACACCAGTAGGCAGCATTGCAAGGTGGACTCGTTTACTATTGCAGTTATGACGAAACACAACCAAAAAAAGCAGTAAGTTCAAGACGTCAGCGGCCGAATAATTCAACAACTGTAAAATTCATCTGGAGAGCTGATAGGTGAAACAAAAGGTGCTATAATGGGGGTAATTCCAGACTTGCAGAGGGTTGTCTTCTAGATCAAGGACTGATTCTAAAATACTGCCCACTGATTGACTTGGAAGAAGTTTCACAGCTCGGGGTTTTGAAAATTGTCGTTCCCGAACCTTTAAGATTCCCCTTGGTTAGGATTCTTCACGATACACCCCTGGCTGGCCATCTGGGAGGTGCGAAGACCTTTCACCGGGTTGCACGTCTGCATACCTGGGTTGGGATGCGACAAGATGTGCTGAAATACTGCAAGGGCTGTGAGAAATGTAAACGGTCGACGCCGTCGACAAGACCTCCAGAAGGACTAACGCAACACACCAGGGCAGCTGGACCATGGTCGATCCTGTGACTGGATCCAATGTGGCCGCAGACCAGAAGCAACAATGGGAATAAGTACTTGTTGGTGGCTGTAGACTACTTTACGAAGTGGGTTTTGTTGTTTCCCCTGCGAGACGCCACAGTTTTCTTGATAGCGGAATGTATGTACAAGCTGTGCTGTAGAATGTGTTTTCCAGATGCTGTTTTGACAGATAGAGGCACCCAGTTTACATCTGAACTCCATCAGGAGATGTGGGCGCAACTTGGTGCTACGCCGAAATACACCATGGCTTATCATCCGCAAACCAACCTAACGGAAAGTATAAACAAGACATTGGTTTCATGCCTTAAGATCTTTACAGAACAACATCAGCATTGGGTTAGCAGACCGGAACTAGAATTTGCTATCAACACTGCTCAGCAGGAAAGTACAGGATTTGCTCCGTGCCAGCTTCTTTGGAGGGATGCTGCAGTTTCCATGGAAGATGGACGAGGCAAAGGTGGATGAACTAATCCTTCCAAACGACGACGATCTTAAGAATTACGCAACCAACTTGCCAAACCATCTAGCGATAGCTTTCTAGTTTGTCCAGAAGAACTTGGACAAAGCTGACACCAAACAGAATAAGTATTACAATAAGTACCAAAGTAACTATAATTACAGGGTTGGAGATTTGGTTCTTCGGGAGACCCATGTGCTGTCAGTTGATTCGAAGAAGTTCAACGCTAAATTGGCTATTAAGAGGGAAGAACATTCGAGATTGCAAAGATGATATTTGAGAATGTGGTATTGCTGAAAGAACCAGGTTCGGATGTCAAACTGGGAAAAGTCCACATCTGTCAACTAGCTCCGTACCATACACCTGTCATCCCTGGTTTGCCGCCGGTCCCTCCGAAGAAGTCGAAGAGAGGACGGCCACCAGTTAATAAAAAGTACAACTTGCGGAAGAACACGGAGCAGTAGCGAGGCCACTGTGCGCTTGCCACCTTCAGTGATTTGATATTTTTGTGATTTTGTTGTGTTTTGTTGTTTCCTGAAAGAATAAAAGTTTTGGGTTAGTTGGTTGATCTTTTTTACGAACACGGAATGTGTTTTTCCTGCTTTCCTAATTACTTGTGAGTGGTGTAGGCAATGAGCTGTATTACCAGGAGGGATCACCGTCCGCGCTCCCAGCAATGAGCCGTTTTTCCACCCACTGTGGGTGGTGGCTGCCGCTATTTCCAAGCCGGCCGTTTTAACGGTTTTAACTGACACACCCCAAACACCTCATTGGCGAAAAATTGATGTTCTTTTGACCCAACCAATGTTTGGCCTCATTGGTCAAACCAAGCTTGGAGATGGCGGCCAAACTCCACCCCAAAGTGGGAGGGGGATGCATATGCGCAGAAGAATGCGCGCATTACAGTCATTGGCATCATTTGCTATTTTAACATTGGATTACGCCTCCTGGTAACACTATACAGCTCATTGGTATAGGGGGGGGCACTATACCGCCGGAAGTGACATCATCAGGGCAAAGGCCACAGGGTGCGTGGCCGGAAATAGGCTCCTCCCACTTTCGGTTGGCGGGAATTTCAAATTCAGTCCTATCTGAAGCTAATATGGCCCCTCCCACTTCCGGTGACGTCATACGGCGGGAAATTAGAATATTCAGTCCTATCTGAAGCTAATATGGCTCCTCCCACTGCAGGTGACGTCATATGGCGGGACATCCAAATTCAGTCCTATCAGAAGCTAATTTAGGCTACTCCCACCCCGGGTGACGTCATATGGAGGGAAAGTTGAATATTCAATCCTACCTGAAGCCAAGTGCACCACCCACCCACCTATGACATAACACCGCAGTAACCTCCCCATAGGCCTTACCTGAGGCTACCGATACAGCGTCGATACATACCGGTACGTATCGAACTATTCAGTCCTTGGTGAAGCTACTGAAGCGCCACCTTTGATAAAAAAAGGTATGTTGTGAGGACATCCATACAATTTGCACATATCACTTCCAAAAGTATGTTCCCAGACATAGATACATATTTGGGCGTGTGTGCTGTGATCCTTTGTCTTATCACAAGAAAGTCATCAGGCAGCATCTATGGTAAATAACTATAGATTTGAGTGAGAAATGACCATCATTGTCTCTTATCCCGGGGAAATCTTTGTGCTGCAATTTTCACAGAAAATTTTCAAATGACGAGATTGCAGATCAAAGTAATATTGACAATGTACCGTTCACATCAGCAGAATTGACATTGGAAGAAATTAATGCGACTGGAACTGCTCTCGGTGTGTTACCAGTAAAAATTGTAAAACCGATAATGAAAAGAGACATTTAGAAGGTAAAAGAACGATGGATAAATTTGCAACTGCTGTGAAGAAAAAACTTTCAGATTCCTTTGACATTCAAGAGGGCCAAACCAATGAATTGGATCACAATCACGATGATAAATCCGCAACCAGTGACAATATATTTAGTCCAAAGCATAAAAGAAAGGCTGAAAACTTGTAAATTAAATGTTGAAAAAAATCCAAGTGATCAGTGTCACTCCACATAACTGGTCCATACAGAAAACTGCAGGAGTTAGGTGTAAGTGTTTATTAAGAAAGGTAAGACGTTTAGTTGAAATGCATGGCATCATTCCATCACAGAGTATAAAATATGTGGCTCAAAGTTGAGCAAAGAAACAACTGACTTGGTTGTGAACTTTTATCACAATGATGAAATAAATAGGATGTGCCCCGGCATTAAAGATACTAAGTCAGTCACCTTAGAAGATGGCACAAAACAAATAAAACAGAAACGACTTGTGCTGTGCAATTTGAGTGAAGCATATGAAACATTTAAATCTGATTATACTCCCTGAATGGTGTGTACTAGCGGGACCTAGTGGCACACATTCAGTTTGTGTGTGCTCCATTCACCAATATGTCAAGCTGACGGCAAATGCTATTACATTTGGTGATTGCGCAGTACTGATTTCTAAAACAGTTTGTGCCATTGAAAATGAAGACTGCATGCTTGGATTGTTAATTCTCTTAGGGAAGAGTTCAAACCCCAACATGAGGATGGGATGGTTACCTACCAGCAAAGGGTGACAACTGACCGCTGCAATAAAGTTACACTTGTTGAACCATATAATGAGTTTATAGAAAACTTTCCTTGCAAAAATCCAAGACCAAAAAGCCACCATTTTATCGCGAAGATCCAGACCAAATTTTTAAAAATGAAGAAGGAAACTTTAACAAGATAAGAATGTATAGTCATTGGCGATTTTTCAGAAAACTACACAATTTATCACACAGGATGAAGTTCAGAGTTTCCGTTGGGTGAACTCCCAAGTAACAGTTCATCTTTTCTGCATCTATTCCAGAGATGAAAAGAGAGAACTGAGCAGTAAAAGAGTGCTTCCTAAGTGACTACCTTATCCACAACACAGCTTATGCCATTTTTGAGAACATCGAATGAAGACTTCAAAAAGTGATATATTTTCTGATGAATCAGCAGCATAATATAAAAACAGGAAACATTTTGCTAAGGTGTGCAAACACAAACAAGATTTTTGCCCAGATGCAGAGTGGCACTTCTTTGCCACTAGTCATAGTAAAGGTCCATGTGATGGGATTGGCAGTACTGTAAAAAGACTTGTAGCAAAGGCGAGCTTGCAAAGAACAAAGGACCACATTTTAACAGTTACTGACATGTATGATTTTTGTGAGAAGAACATAACTGGCATAAATTTATGCTTAGTTGATGCAGAAGAGATAAGAAAACAGGATTCAAAGCTAACAAGACAGCTTAATGAAGCACGACCTGATCCCAATACAAGAGGAAATCACTGTTTTAGGCCACGGGATCACACTACTATTAATATCAGCCGAACCTCAGCTTCCCCAAACAAGCATAATTTCATATTCAAGATACTTAATGAGGATAAAGTGGAGTTGGAGGGCATCAAGGAGAAAGACACCATTGCATGTGCTTATGGCGACAAATATCACTCTCGATGAAAAACTGTCACAACAAATATCGTGATACATAGGTAAAGTTTTACCATCCAAGTGGGCCGGGTACAACTTTCAGCATGAAGGACAATGCCGACAAAGCTTGGGCCCTCTACAACTACTACCAGGAAACCTTCGTGGCATAGGTCGTGGAAGGAGTTACCCCGGACTTGGGGCAACTAGACCTGGGGTACCAGAGACAGCTATGCAACGAATGCCAAGGTCGGTGCCACAGCTCTTGATGAATTGTACACCGCAACCAACACCACAGATAATTCCAACCAGCCTGCCATCACCGAACGTTGCATATTTAAAATGTGTTGATTACGCTCGGTAATTACTACTCAAGCTTTTCTTTTATATTTTTTTTTTGGGGAAGGGAGGCGTTTTTTTCGTATTGTTTTTTTTTTCTTTTGTGGTTTGTGGTGATTGAAATAAAATTTATGGATGTATAATTATTTTATTCACATTTATTTACATGTCCTCCTTTTACACTGGAACAATAAAATTTCTGGTAGTATACTTTTGTTCCGTATTTTTGGTTCATGTTTTGTTTTGTTTTTGTGGTTTGTGGTGCTTGAAATAAGATTTCTGTGTGAGATCATTGAACCGATTATTTAGATCAGACCACGCCCACTTCCGGAGGGGTGAACCGTAATGTTAAATGAAAAAAATTTGCCCAACTACTTTCGCTAGGTGGACCGTAGGGGGTGGTAATAAATCTAATTGGGCCTACTTAGACCTACTTCCGGTGTAATATGCTAATTGGGCCACGCCCACTTCCCGTAGGTGCAGTTTACAGGACGCCACGTCCGTTTCCGGAATGATATCACTTCCTTGCCCCCAACCGCCCTGCTATACAACTGTGGCTGGAAATATATCAAAAACAAGAAAAAAGTAGGTATTAAAGACAATCTGGCTGCATGTGCATTACATATTTACAGGTACCCAGACAACATTTGCAGATGAAGAAAGCACAATGAATTCCAGTTACATGACATCAATTAATCCATACGATGTATTAGTACTTCTAATATTACAGTAATCCGCAAAACACAATGTTTCACGTTTCTGCATTATTATCAATATGTAATGTATCATCACTTGCACCTTACATTAAAGGACAACTGACAGGGTAAAATTTACCTCACCAAATCGGTTGAAATTATTTGCTTGCGTTAACCCCCCTCGCGTTAACCCCCCTCCAAGCATCCTATATTTTGGACGTATTCCTATTTTTCTTCCCTATATTTTTCCAATTTTTGACAAAAAAAATTGTTCCAGCATATTCGAACAACACATACATAAAAATTCAATTGGTTAACTTGATGCACATGTGACCTAAATGGTGGTGGTAATTAGGCGATTGCCCAATGAGGCGGATGGGTTGACCCATGCAGTTTAATTTGTGGACCCTGTAGCCAGCACATGGCAGCATTGGCAGCAAATTTTCGTAACTTTACTGGACTATTTTAAAAAGCGCCCCACATTGGCTGCGATTTTTATCCACCAAGGTCATTCATTAGCTTTGGTGTAGGTAAGCCATACATTTTAGTAAGTTTTCCAAAAGGGAATCTGAACTTTCAAAAGAAGAAAAAGTTATTAATGAAGGTGTTGTTGCTTCACACCAATTTT
>JAVBJR010001035.1:0-3636 GCA_031546965.1 Dysgonomonas sp. | reverse complement strand
CAAATTTCAAATGTAGTGACCGAAATTGGCATGACCATAAACGAATTGCACATGCACAGTAACATCAACTCAGCCACATTGCGATCAAGTTATCAACCTGCTGATGTTTGTTTTTGTATGACCTTGAGTGCAGATGAGTGTGAAAACCAGCAGCCCCTCAAGTTGTGAAAATCCGTCAATAAAGATTTGAAAACGGCAGTGATGGACTGGTTAAACCCCCAGGCGGCGGAATTTTATTCGGCGGGCTAAAAAAAAACATTTTTTACAGAGTCCAAGGGGCTTGAAAAATTATAATGACTACACTGCTAAATAAAGTGGTGATGTATATGTTTGGAACAACCGGGACATATTTTTCCGTTTATTAGTTTTTGATTTGTACTCAATCGGCCCTTACTTTTGAAATGAGCCTCGTATTATGACTATCATTAACAATAATTCGTGTATTTATTAAATAGCATCCATTATTGCAAAAATGACTGCGACAGAAAACTGCACAAGTCCCGGACTTGCTGATTTTGTTAAAAACTTGAATACAGAGTTAAAGCAAGAGACTGTTGATTGCTTGTAACAGAATTGACTTGCATGGCATAATAAAGAATGCTGATGGAATGGTTAATTGCCAATCTGGTGTCTTTCTATGTACGTGTGTAGTCCCTGTATTCTAGCCCTAACCATTAATAATAAATAATAAATAATTAACTTGATTTTTTTAGAAAAGCCCTTTGCACAAATGGATTTGAGAAATATTAATGTGCAACACAGTTTTTGAGAAACTAGCTATTGTCTGCTCTGATAATGTAATTTAAAGGACATCTAGCAGGGTATTTTTCTATATTTTTGATTATGTCGGTTATTTTCCTTAATTTTAATTGCATTTTTAGTAGACTTGTCCAAAAACATGAGATTTTTCTATGCAGTACTTTTCCCAGAAAAAATTCCTTGATAAGTAACGTGTGGGAGTTTATTTGGGAGTTTAATCGTCAAAATAACGCAAATGAAGCGCCGTAGGAACGAGTACGGCATGTCTGTGCAGCTACGGATGATAAACTACACAACGGATGAGTTGTGTAATCCATCAGCATTGCGTTGGGCGTTACAATCGATGCAATTGTTTATGTTTGGCCCACTATCTCTGAAGATAGCAACAGTTACAGCGATGAAGAGTGTGTGGAATTCAGAAAGAGCGATTGTGAAATTAGCAGACTGGAAGCTGCAGGTGTGTCATACGTGCGGCGGGAAATTCAAACGGGTTATTTCGTAAACAGGTCACAATTCAGTGAATAATTGGTTGATTTACATAAAATTTATGTTCTACTGTTTGTTATCAAGTACACATTGATATGGAAGGCAGTTTAGGTGGGATTACAAAATCGTGCTAGATGTCCTTTAATATCTTCATAAAAACCTTGTAAATTTTGTTGATGGATCTTGTACTCCCACAGGAAATTATTTGTTAACAGGTCGTGCCTTTAGATTGGTGGCCATTGACGCGTGACTGCTTTTTCTACATAGTTTCTGTCGCTGCGCTCATCGGTGTTATTTACGATGAAAAAGTTTATTGGTAAGTGTGTATATTATAAGGGCAATACAATTGTTTTCAATTTATATTTCATTATAAATATGGCTTTGAATTTGAAGGTACGAAGCTGTCGGTCTGTTAGTTCTATTCTGCTTCTACGTGTTGATGATGGTCAAGAATAAGCAGTTGGAAATGTTGGCCAAGAAGGTCTTAAGTGTTATAAGATGTGGAAAGGATGATACAACCGGTTCTGTCCAATCTGTCCACCCACCAAATGCAAATAATAATGCAAGTAATAACACAAGTGCAACTTCCGTCACCGATCTTCGCATTACTCCATCGCACGAAGATGTTAAACTTGACAAGTGGAGTGAAATGGAAATGAGTTCACAGAGTATTCCCACTATTCAGACTGTGTCAAGTGAAACCTTGGATGGAGAGGAAGAAGAAATTGATGGTATTATATTAGAGCCAGTCCTTAATTTATAAATTTATAAAATGCAGGTATCCAATAATTTATTTTATTATCTTTTGAACAGAGCAATGGCAGCCATTTGCAATCCCAACTGGGCCATTCAGAATTGCATTATGGATAGCTACATGGCCAATAAATTTCCTATTTTACATAACCCTTTTTGATGTCAAGAAAACACGTTGGGAATCCTTTTATCTTGCCACTTTTCTCATATCGATTGTATACTTGGGTCTTTACTGTTATGTAGTGGCATGGATGACTGTCATTATAGGTGCATATTATATTCTTAAAACATTCTATCCCATTAATTTGATCCTTTTATTGTTTATGTGCTCATTTTGATTATCTTAATTTAAGGATTCACTTTTGGAGTTCCGGATACTGTTATGGGCATCTCTTTAATGGCCATTGCTATCAGTGTACCGGAAGGATTTTCCAGTGTAATCGTATGTAAGAAAGGTAAATGGAACCAAAATGTATAATGCAATTCATTATATATAGGTACCTATAGTACTAAATATAGATTTGCTATTGAATTGTGTTACAGGTCTTGGAAATATGGCCATATCGAACAGCGTGGGAAGCAACGCATTCGATATATTGATCTGTCTCGGTCTTCCGTGGCTTATGAAAGCATTAATAAGCACTGATGTGAAGTACGCGACCATTCACAATGGAGGAATTGTCTACTCGATTGCGTTTTTAATTGCATCCATACTAATAATGTACGGTTCAATCGCAATCTTCGGTTTCAAACTGAACAAGAAAGTCGGCGTGACTTGTTTAATTTCTTATATTTTGCTAGTTGGATTAGCATGTTCTGTTGAATTGAATATTTTTGGTTATGTTAATCCACCTTCTTGCGTGTTATGACAAACGTCTATCCGTCTGTTTTAATGTGTTTTTAATTATTGCGCTGCACGTATTTTATGAATTCGGCAATTCTGTGGTACGAAAATACAAATAAAACTATAGTTATATTGCTTAAAGAAGTGTCTGATTCATCATTGAATCACCCTGTCCTGTAATGTGCAATTAACCAAAAACAAACGTGGTAAAGTATTGTATGCAATTTAATAAAATAATGCACGAATATGCTACATTGAACTGACCACCTGACAAATTAGACGTTTTTTAATGGAACCGAAATGTCCCATAGGATTTACATGGGGGTGCATGACCCTCTTTATACTGAAAACCTGCGTTTTTTGAATGATTAATTACATGTTAATTATACACGCGCATGCCAATTAAACCTGAAAAGTTGACCACCTGCATGTATAAGAATAAATTCGAAAATTAAATGGCTCTCTTGACAATTCAATATCTTGTCCAGTAATTTGGCACCATGCATTCCGGGTCATATAGGGTTATATTATGACGTCATCACGCGCAATGTTCAATTGGAAAATATAAGAGGCTGGTTTGAACGTTATTCTGGTCCATCGGCGAGCTAGCATAGTGGGTAGAGTGTTGGAGTTTAAACTGTTAATCGTGGGTTCGCGCCCGGTCCCGGGGTGCAGTTTGTTTTCTAATGTTAAATTAATTACTTAATTCGCTACTCGCCAAAGATGGCTATACCCCGTTCACCCATTACCTTTCCTCCGTTAAGGGAGGGGGGTTGGGGGGTGGGTTATGGGGG
>JAVBJR010000808.1:0-2528 GCA_031546965.1 Dysgonomonas sp. | reverse complement strand
GAATAGGAAGTGGCATGGGGGAATTCCGAAAATCATCTCGCACGTGACCTTGGACCTTATGTTCAAGGTTTTTAGAATTCCATCTCATGAACCGCTACAGTTAGGACACTAGTCCCAATTTGAAAGTTGACGGCAATAGTTAAATTAGTGTAAATAATCTTATTTAACAATTTTTGAGGCGGATTCTGAATTTATTTTTATTTTTACCAATCTTATGCATCTAACATGAGGCGGCTTCCCTGACTTGCAACATGCCTAGCAGGGAATTCCCCCATGCCACTTGCTATTCACTTGCTCAATTTTCACAAAGCTATACCTCTCACCATTTTGCAGATATTTAAAAAAATTAGACTTTTTGTTCACCCTGTATAATCGGTTTCAAATCTATTTTCACCGAAATGTTCAAAATATCCCCCGTCCTCAAAGTTGTTATATTTGACGTCATCAATAAATGTTCCCTGGTGAGAAGACTTTCTTAGATCATAGCCCTCATCCAGCCAAAATCACTACTTTTAAAGTTATTCCCAAACAGGCAATACTTTTTTGTTCCACCCTGTATAATAACTGATCAGGAACGATATGCCGACTGAAGCACAACCTTGACAAGCCGTCAATTTTGGGACCACTAAGTTTCGTTTTGCTGCAAAGTTACTATACGTCCTAAGATACAATGTTCTCAAATGTGTATCAGATCGGACAATCGGTGTATGCCAATGATGTACTAACATACAACTATAACGTGGCTTTACGTAGATGATAATAACTTTGTAAGAGGCACAGTACTACAAATTACATTGCGGTAGTAGTATAGTTTTTGTTGGCTAAATATCCAGAACGTCTTGTATCATAATAAATTGGAGATATTTTTATGACGTGGCAAGAAATTCTCAATCGATCTTCGAACCAAATTCACATATAATTGATCTCGCAAACTGTATCCTGAAGCCGACAAAATAATTGGAAAATTTACTAGGAATAAAGACATATTTTTGACCACCTCGGCCATAATTCCACTGTGTTACGTTATGATTGACCAATAGTTAATAGTTCAATGAATTGACAATACAAATAATTAAGTTTATATTTACAATAGATAAAAAAAGATCCATGTTATTCACACATTGTTTAGATTGGGAACATGTGCCCATGTTATTTTTATGGCCTTATATTTATAATAAGTACTTTAACAAACACAGCTGAAATCACAAACGGTTAGTTGTTGTGTTGCCTTATAATCAGTTATTGATTGAAACATGTCAAGACTTCCCTGCATAACATAATAAATTGTGCAGCACATTTCAAGGGGTCGTTTTTTTCGATTGCTGCCGCTTGTCGACATTTAATTCAATTAAGGCGGAAGGACATGTGCGCAGGCTTCCCAGTCATACACTGCAGCTTCCACTGTAGTGGCAGTATTAAAAAATATGCCATGCCCAGCAAAAACCAACAACAAACCCAGAAAAATTAAGGAGAGTTGTTTGAGTGATTATGTATAACATAATGAATTTTTTGTGATTTGGAAGTGAAAAATAAGGTGCCAGTAAATTCCTGAAATAAAAGCCGAAATTCCCAGAATACCAAGTAAAATATAAAAAAACTAATCACAGCTTGATATTCGAAATGTAATTCTGAACCGTATACGTGTGATCAGAATTTTGATTTAAGCAACAGCTTAATGGGAATATGGGAAAATGTGTGAAAAGCCCACTGTACTAAATTATAATTTGTACCCTGCAAGTAGCGCCACCTTCAGAAATTTCCACAAATCATTATTTTTTTATTTCTCGTTTCCCGCAGAAAACAGATGTCATTTGCATAAACGAAAGACCTTGTACTGCATTACGTCACAACCAGTCTTTCAACATACTACCTCAACTACTGACTCCTTGGTTGGAATAAATATTTATATATGACATGGTATTTGATGTATCAAGGAAAACAACTAAATTCCGAAATTTTCAATGGCAATAAATTTATGATCATTTATGCGATCTAAAGATAGATTACAAACAAATCAACATAAATATATCACCAAATGGTACATTTTTTCTCAGAATTCATTCTTTATGATCAACTTGAATGATATTCAAAATGCTATTCGATTCAAAATGCTATTCGATTCAAAATGTTACTCAATCACAGCAGTATTTTCTGCAAACCCTGCATAAGTTGACCACATGGTGTACCCTTTGAAGTTTTTGCTCTTATGGTCTCCATCTTCGATATCCTGCAAGGTGCCCTTTTCTCACTTGGTAAGTTGGCCACATGGTGTGTACCAACAGGTATCGTCCTTATGGTCAAATTACAACAGAATCCACTGCCAACCCTGCATAAGTTAGCTGTGTCATACATTTGTACAAGTTTTGGCCCTTATGGCCTGGCTACATTTTGTTTATAAAATGTTATTATATAATTTTATTTATGCAATGTAGTATATCTTACAGTTTATGTAAGGGATAAACATTTGGTAGCTTTCCTAACCAAAAATTACCACAATATGTCCATAAACCTGCAGTTTTCCATTCATG
>JAVBJR010001086.1:0-3686 GCA_031546965.1 Dysgonomonas sp. | reverse complement strand
GTGAATCGGAAATAATGTTAACCGAAGTACCTTGGGAAAACTTTAAGCGTCTAATCCCAAAAATTGACCAGTTGATGTACAACTCATGAAGTTCTTTTGTTTTTTGAATGAATAAAAATAATATATAAAGGAAAATCTGTTTGTGTGTAACATCATTTGAATCACTGGATGCGAATGATAGAGAACATGGAGAAAAAGTGGGAAAGTCTTTATTACAGTCCTCGAGAACCTGCGAGTTTCAGCAGTGTAACGAAATTGCAAAAGGCATCGAATGCAAACAGATCACCATTAGTAAAATGGTTGTAGGGTCAAGATACCTACACTCTGCACAAACCATACAGAAAACATTTCAGGAGAAATCGTGTAATTGTCTACGCTATGGACGAACAGTGGCAGGCAGATTTAGCAGATATGAGATCAATCTCTAAGCACAATGAAAATTACAAATGCATTTTGACGTGTATTGATATTTTGTCCAAGTATGCATGGGCAGTACCTTTGAAGTCAAAAACCGGTCAAGCTCTTGTTGATGCTTTTGAATTAATATTTAAGGATGGTAGGAAACCAATGAAAATAAACACCAATCAAGATACCAAATTTGAAAATACTGTATTCAAATCTTTTGTTAAACATCATAAAATATATTTCTTCACTACTAGAAGTGACATGAAAGCTAGCGTAGTTGAAAGGTTCAATCGAACTTTGAAAACTAAAATGTGGCGGTACTTCACTGCAAGAAATACATACAGGTACATCGATGTATTGAAGGATCTTTTATTTTCTTACAATAACAGTAATCATAGATCGATCGTGATAGCACCGTCATCAGTTACAAAAGAGAATGAAAATGTCATATGGCAAAAATTGTATGGAGATATTCGGCCAAAACGTGTAACATATAAATATGAGGTTGGGGATAGTGTTAGGATCAGTAGAGCGAAAGCTGTGTTTGAAAAGGGTTACGTAATTAACTGGACGGAAGAGATATTCACAATAGCCAAAAGAATTCCAAGGGATCCAGTCGTGTACAAGATCAAAGACTACAAGGGGGAAGTATTGGAAGGTTTAATTTACGAAGCGGAGTTGCAAAAAGTTACCCCTAAAACACATGAGGATACTTACGTTGTAGAAAAAGTCCTGCAGAAAAAGACCATAGGAAGAAAAAAGTTAGTACTTGTCAAGTGGAGGGGCTACCCTTCGTCTATGAACAGTTATTTTCCCGAAAGTGAATTGATTCAAATATAATGGATGACCTTTACATCACTTTGCCTTCAAATGCAAGCATGGATATCTACTCTGCTAATACAATGTCCCATTACACAACTAAATTGGCACAGAGAATTACATTTGATGGAAACTGGGAAGTTGCTTTGGTAGAAATACACTTACCGCAATCATGGGACAACGTGGACTCTTCAAACAATATGTTCAAATACACTACTGTGCAGGGCGGAGAAGGAAGAGGAGGAAAAAATCGCTCAAAGGAACTTGTGGTTATAGATAAGATAGAAGTTATACCGCACGGGTGTTACGAATCTATAACAAATCTGTTGACAGCAATAACATCCGCAATGTCCGACGAGGGGAGGAAGAGTATAGCATTTGACTACAATGAAAATTCTAGACGGGTGACTTGCAAGATTGCTTCAGCGGGATCGGCTGTCGAATTTCTTTCGGATAAGAAGGATTTGCCCGAAATGTTAGGGTTTACCTTCCTTCACTTCCCGAATGGGCCGTTCAACGATAGGCCATCAAAACACATAGAAAGTATCCGGCAGACATTTCGAGGGGTATATATAACGTGTACGTCAACAGCGATGTAGTAGTTCCACAACTGGTTGGAGACAAGTATGCATCTCTTTTGCAGATTGTCCCTGTGCAAGCGAGACGTGACACATGTCACATATTCCATAGATTTATCGACCCCGATTACGTCACCGTGAAATTTAATTCGATTGAAACTATTGAAATTCAGTTGACAACAGACTTTGGCAAAACAATAGTGTTTTACATAGGCAAGACATACTGCAAACTACACTTTAGGCGAGTGAAGAAAAACTGATAGAATGCATAGACAGTATGTGGAGGACCCAAATTTCTATTCGACTTACTACTTGAATCAAGCAGGATATGGTATGCCAATTTACGGTGGAGTTAGAATTCAGAGGGGATACGGCTTAGGAGGTTTCTTTGCAAGTTTGTTTCGATCGTCACTCCCATTTTAGAAGCAAGGAGCAAAAGTTATCGGTAAAGAGGCGTTGAGAACAGGGTTAGGAGTTGCATCCGATATCATGGAAGGTCAAAAATGGCAGAAATCCGCAAAAACAAGATTTAAACCGGCAGTAGGAAGAGTTTTACAAGGTATGCAAACAGGAGGTGGCAAAAAAGGAGGAAAGAAGCGCAAATGCCCCGCGTTGGTGCAGCCCCCTATAAAAAGGAAACAAATGCGAGCATCGGTCAAAAGTCGTCCAACTCATAAACGAGCAAGACGTCATAGTCATAAAGTATGGCTCTGCTCCATCCAAGATCCGTCTGTGTAATTAAATCCGATCTTGATTTATTAACGATACCCATAACGCAAGTGGAAAAAGGCTACTGGGTGCTCTACCAACCGACCATCAACATTCCGGATTCGGGCCCTGTTCAATTTAATGTTTAAGGCTCTGCGGAGGAATACATCGATCTCTCCGACATTTTAATTCAAGTCAAAGCGAAAATTGTTGATACCGAGGGCAAAGTTTTACAAGGGGTTACAAATGTTTCGCCGATTAACTTGTATCTGCAGTCGCTATTTTCACACGTAGAGGTATCACTAAACAGTCAATGCATAACTCAGCCCAATCATACATACGCGTATAAATCCTACATTGAAACTTTACTTAACTTTGGAAGAGAGGGGAAGAAATCAAAACTTACTAGTGAATTGTATTACAAGGACACAGCCGAATACATGGAAGATGTAAACTGCACTGCGGCAGATGTCCCGGAAAAATTGGCCTGCGTAAATGTTGGCATCTCACTCAAAATTCAAAAGTTGTGGACATGATCGGTCCTCTCCACTTGGATTTCTTCAATCAGGAACGTTATCTGCTAAACAATGTTGATATTCGAATTAACTTAACTCGTAACAATCTGAAATTTGTTTTGATGTCCGCTGAAAACAAGGAATTCAAAATTATAATGCAAGAGGCCGTACTGCATGTTCGCAAACTAAAAATTTCATCTGCCGCAATGATCGCTCTTTCTCTCGCACTTCAAAAAACCGCTGCAAAATATCCAATTAAGTGCAGTGAGGTTCGTTTCTTTACAGTCCCAAAAGGAAGTAGTAACATGAATCAGGATGTAATAACAGGAAACCTGCCTCAAAGAATAATTGTAGGATTGGTAGATTCAGAAGCCTACGCAGGGTCTTATACGAAGAACGCTTTCCACTTTCAACATTTTGGCTTGAACTACCTTACGGCACATGTGATGGTCACCAAGTTCCTTCCAAACCGTTCACACCAAATTTCGGCGAAGGATTATACGTCCGCAGTTTCTACAGCCTATTTCAGGGGTTGGACGGCGTGCATAGTGACCACGGCTGCGACATCAACCGAGAAGAATATCCAAAGGGTTACACTTTATGGGCATTCGATCTAACTCCGGATCTTGCGCACGGAAATTTCTTTCAAATGAATCGTCAC
>JAVBJR010001019.1:0-2878 GCA_031546965.1 Dysgonomonas sp. | reverse complement strand
TTTAGATGGGACTTGCGCCATCCAAACCCTTTTTGCATTGCCCAAGCTCGTTTCATAGCATTTTGACCTTTGACCTAATTAAGGGGTGACCCAGGGGTCACCCGAAGTCAACCAGGGTAAACAAAGCTAAAATATTGCATAAATTAGAGGCCATGAATGTGTGTGGAGAAGAAAAGATAGGCTCAAGGAGGGGTAGCATATGCTTGCGATAATGGTCGCAAGCATAAAATGCCTTGGTTGACCCTGGGTGACCCCTGGGTCACCCCTTAATTAGGTCAAAGGTCAAAATGCTATGAAACGACCTTGGGCAATGCAAAAAGGGTTCGGATGGCGCAAGTCCCATCTAAATTCATGAATCCGTTTGAAACGGAGGACCAAGTTTCCAAAAATGGCGACTTTGAGAACCGCTGCCGGGCCAAATGATGTTTTTTTCAAAAAACTGGGGGCGCTGATTTGATTATATACCAAAGTAGTACTCAACTATATATAGTGTTTACAATTTTTAATTGATGTGGAATTTGCTGTTCCCGGCTTTCACAAATACTTGCTCATAAATAAATGACAATGTTTTAATAAAAGTATTTGAAGGAATGCATATAGTAAGTTCTTTAGAATTAGCAATTCATTTGTTATGCTGGGATAAAGCTTTATTTGCACGTTTGTATGGCTGTTGACTGCTGTGATTGCATCCAGTTCTTTTCAGCTAGTTCAACCCCTTTCACCGAATCATTCATATATTTTCCTATATTTTTATTTTGAATTCCTATGTTTCCTATAATATTTTCATTAAAAACAGTGGTCACCCTGTGCGGGTCGCCAGAAAAGTTTCGAAAATTATTAATTTCGAAACAGATTACGTTCGACAGGAATGCATTCTACAGGAATAACTTCTACTCGGATTAGTTTCGATGCGGACTTGTTTCGAAGCACACTTGTGTCGCACCAGATTAATTTCGAAAAGTATTGGTTTCTAATCGGATTAGTTTCGAAACACACTTGTGTCTTGCCGGAATAGTTTCAAAAATCATTAATTACGGAACTATGCGGATTAGATTCGATGCGGATTGGTTTCGAAAATTATATTAGTCTAATTCTCAGGGGCGGGGGAATAGGACTTTGTGTGTTAAATAGGACGGTTATAATCAACATCTGATTTAATAAAGTTCTGATACAGGAAACATTTTGAACTGATATATTCAACAATTGCATATTTAATGTGGTCCTCTCCATAATCTCTGTGGTACTGTCACAGGGTTCTGAACAGACTTGACAGTTGCTCAAGTTAGTTCTCAATGGATCAAAATAAATAAAGGAATATGATCGAGCGAATTTATTTCTAGATTCTGATAGTCAAATTCTATGCAAAGTTTCTTATAGCAGAAGTGCTCTTACAAGAAACGTTGGCTAAAGTCAACCAATATCGGTGGTCCCTTCGATTTTACTATAATTATAAACGGTTTGAACTATTTTATTCAGAAATTCAAAAATTCATATATTGTTGTTTACATACATCTAAAAGGAAGAGCTCTAAATCAGTGGACTTAAAGGCAATTTAATTGGATACTTTTCATTAAATAAATACAACTAGTAAGGCCTCTTATACAGTGACCTTGCAAACCATTAAACCATTTAATTAAATAGACTGTTCATTAGATTTTACCAGTAAAATCTCTACAGTGAACCAATTTCTGTTGGCGGGTTTTTCATTTAATTATTAAAATATTGAAATCATTACACACAATTTTAAAACATAAAAGATTTCTTCTGAATAAATGATTATGACATTATAAGTTATGTGTAAAATAATCTTGATATTCCTTAATCACATGCAAAAACCGGCGAACAGTGGAGGGTTTACTGTATCAAAGGTCCTCCTAAAATAGAGTTTCTGTTGCTCAGTATTAAAGGAGAACAGACAGGGTGGGAAAAGTGGACAATGGTCAGAGCCCGAAACGGGCTCTAGAACCCATTCTGGCCAATTATGGACAGAGTAATTGGTGGGTAGTCCAAATTTACCCAAGGGCAGGGTTGGTCATAGTCCACATTTCCCGCCCTGTCTGTTCTCCTTTAATTTATTTTTAATGTCATGTTTTTGGTCAAGTTTTAGGTTATTTGTATTTTAGGTCAAGATTTAGGTAATCGTTTTCGTCACTTTTTCCACGAAAGTTCTGTGCCATTTGGTGAGTGGAAAATTCTTCTGTAGTAGAAAGAGCGATTGATATGCTCCCATTTTTGAAGCCGTATGTAGAAAAGGTTGCAAAAAATCCTCCTGCATCCGATAACTTTAAAAAGTTGAAGACCTTCTTGGGAGATAAGTTATTACATGCCAAACTTGGTTTTTTCAAACAATTGCTTTGGAACTTGAGGAATACTTGACCCGCTATCAAAGCAATGACCCATTATTGCCTTACATATATGATGAAACGTGCAGTCTCCTCTGAAGTTCCGAAGTCTCATTGCTCGGTTCATCAAGAAAAGTGTTTTAGCACAAAGCAGCGGTATGCTGAGCAAAATGGATGTCTTTAAAACTGAAAATCATGATTCCAGATTGTATTGACTGTGGCTTTCTTGCTACGCAAAGATACAAGGGTTTGGACAAGCAACTCATTACTGCTTTTCGTAAGCAGTGCAGCACATTCCTTCAGGCTCTCACTGCAAAACATATTTTGAAGTTGCCTACAAGGTATAAACAAAAATGGATAAAAGGGGAGAGTATTCCACTCTCCACTCGCTCCATTGTTGGAACTCTATCATGTTTGCAATCGAGGTGATCAGTGCACTCCCTACTGGGAAAAAGTGGAAGCTACGCATGTGATGTCATATGGAACGCTTTTCGAATGTCATATTTTTAACGGAATGTAGAATTTTGTAGGTGAAT
>JAVBJR010000587.1:0-3389 GCA_031546965.1 Dysgonomonas sp. | reverse complement strand
AAACAATGCAATTATAAAGTTTTCTTTGTGTATAATTTAAAACAGTTTTGATTTTTTAACTACAGTCAACTCCACTTATAACGAACTCGCTTATAACGAAATTCGCTTATTACGAACTGTTTTGCTTGTGTTAAACTAAGTCTTTCCCTATGTTCAGCTCCGCTTATAACGAACTCCGCTTATATCGAACCTATAATTGGCTTGCATTTTTGACTTTGTTATAAGCGGAGTTGACTGTACTTGTTCATATATTAATTCACAAAGAGATGTTATCGTACCTCTTGCGCGTGTATATTTACATAAATAATATGTTAATAAAGTGTAATTATATTGACACTTACGGGGATGGTTGGCTGAAGGCTGCCGTCACGCTTGCCCATTTCCAACTCGTCCCTCGTGAGATCCTGGAAAACCGGGCACCCGGTCACCATTTCCAGTAACACCAGTCCTGCAATGCCAGCATATTATTGAAGTGTTATATTATTGCATGTTCATACATTCACGTAATAAACACATTAAATTTAGCAGTCACTCGGCAATTTTAACGCGTACAATATTCATGATGAGAAGATAAATGCTAAGTTAGCAAGATTTTTGTAGTACAGCTAGTGTCCCATTAATGAATTAGGAATTAAAGGAGAACTGAACTGGTTTTGTAACCCCCCCCCTGAAACTTTGTCCAGTAGCGGAAAACATGTCAATACGTCAATACGTCATCGGATGCAAAACGTTCGATTTTTGCCGAATTTAGCATTGAAAAGTCCCGCGAGTCCCTAAACCACGCCTCTTTTTGTCTACGTCATAGCTCAGATTTCTTAACATATCTAAGCCAATATTCGTAGTAGTATTACAAAACGGGAAGTGACAAACAGTTTCTTTTTACTTCATCTTCATGTTTAATGAAGAAAATTGGCATGTCAAAAATCAGTTCAGTTCTCCTTTAAGACCAATATGTACATGGTACGTACCGTAACTGTAGACATCAACGGTTAGCGAATATTTGGCACCACGCTGTTTTGACAGCTTCAGTATCTCTGGTGCCATGTACCGAAAAGTGCCCTTGACCGTCTTGTACTGCTCGGTCCTTTCCACAACCCTGGCCAATCCAAAGTCGGCCAACTTGAAGGTTTGCATGTCCAGGCTAACCTGTTACAAAAATCCCAACTTTCAATTTTATACGCATCATCCGCACATATACATATTACAAGTACTAACATATTACATATAATATTAATGGATCACAAGTTCAAAGTTACCATTATGTTATCCGTCTTGATGTCTCTGTGAACCATCTTCAGTTTATGGAGGTGCTCGATGGCCCCGGATATCTGCACGGCGCATCGCATCACCATGTCCGACGGTTGCCTTCCTCGATCGATGAGCAGCTGCCGAAGGTTGTGTCCTTCGATGTACTCCATTATTAGCCCCAAACGGTTACTTTCAACTGTCATCTTGTACACCTTGACAATGTTCTCGTGATTCGCTCGTCTGAATTTAACCATTTTCAATTAACCGTCGCGCGTTTCGCTCAACTTACCGAGATCATTACATAACATTTACAAGTTACTGCAATTATTTTACCGGAGGCTCTCGAACTCCTGTTGGAACTTGTACAAGTCATCCGGATGAGCAGCTTCCTTGAGGAACTTGAGGGCCACCGGCGTACCGTTCCATACGGCTTTGTAGACATCGCCGAACGATCCGCCACCCAAATGCGACAAAGACTTTGCGTCTATTGAGCTGTCCAGCATCGAAACCACACTGTTCAGGGACTGCAGACGTTCTTCCACGTTTTCCTAATCATATATTTCGCGAAAATATGTCTTTTTCAGTATAACACCGTGAATGGAAAGTGACCTATATTCAGAGTACATATATACAAACCGGAAGGGCTTGAAGGGTGGCATTCACTTCGGCAAGTTTGGCTGAAAGTTTAAGTATGGAGTCCTTGTTGGACCAGGCCCTTGCCAAACTACGGTCGTAAACCTTGCGTTTGTTATGGACTTCAGTTCCGTTGATGACTATCAGGTGGGTCTGGAGTAGTTTTTCACCGGGCATGGCCGTCTCGGCGTAACACACGGCTTCGTCGAGTCCACCTATTGCCACGCCATTCAACGCCTTCTTATAACAAATTCCAAAGCATCCATGTCAATGCAATGACAAAATGAACATAATAAACCTTTGAGTCTTATGATGGCAAAAGTTTCCTTCTGCATCGCTTTCATCTCATCCGCCGAAAGACCTTCCACTACCAGTAATTCCTAGTATTTGATAATTTAATAAAATTAAACGCAAGTATATGAATTGTAAAGTTTAATTGGGCATAACATAAGATTACTAATGTGCTGTTTGGACGAAGGACCGACTTGGCCCTCAAGATGGCATCGGCGTACTTCTGAACGGCGTACCTCCTCTGCGAGCGCAACTCCTCGGTGTCCACCGTCCCCTTCTTCAACTCTACTTCTTTCAGAAACTCTTCGTAGAAGAACAGCGTCTTAACCGACACCTTCCCTTCATCGACGATCTGAAAGTTAAGAAATTAATTGTTTTTAAATAAATATAACAAAATAACCCGCAGTGTAAGTGCATGTTCAATGTGAATTTTTTAAACCAGTCCTTGTTGTGCAGTCAACGTAAATATTGTCAAATTACAGTTATATTAATTCACAAGTTTTCTGCATTTGTATTCAGTTTAGAAGAAGGAAACTTACTCTGATGAGATTGCGCTGTCTGGCGAGCATCGCTTGGAAAGCTTTGTCAACGTTCTCGTCCGTAAACACTCCTATACAGTGATTGCAATCGTTATTTATTACCATGTGTTCCAAGGCATGCATTTCATTTGAATTTACTTTAATTTAATTTACCTAAAGGGTCTTTACTGAAGATGTCTCGCAGCTTCGGCTTCGAGAAGTTCAAAAGGTAATCCTCGGGAGCCAACGCGTTGCACACCTGCAGCGTGTGAAATACAACCTCGGTACCTACATACATTTATACAGTTAATTGTTTTCAGAATTATACATTCAATGCATCCAATATACTACATGAGAAATAATCAAACATTTTTTTTATGTCGACGTACACATTTAAAAATAATAAAAACATATAAAAACACTTGCATGACTTTTCCAACCCCAGTTGTTGGAGCAAATATTCTTCTCTTTGAGATGCCAAATAAGATCTCTCTTGAACCTAAAATAATAATAGCCCTTTTACAGTAGATATCATACTTTTTAACAATAATTAAGTTGTAAAATTTACCTATTATATAACCATAATTAGGTTCATATATGACACTATACGTTTTTCTAGTTCATTTCAGCCAACTCTAATACATACTATATAAAGAAATGTTATAATGAACCTAATGTGATGGAAACAAAGTTTTAAAT
>JAVBJR010000788.1:0-6557 GCA_031546965.1 Dysgonomonas sp. | reverse complement strand
AAGGAAAAGTTATAAATATCCTTAAAAATAATTAAATATTTTAATGAAAGTTTAGTAGACACCATGTTATTGTATATTACTGTCAAGCATGACTGCTTCAATGCTGTATACAGGGTGAGTCAGCTAACCGTTGCATGGTTGGTATATGGCAAATGATTTCAAATATAAAGAAACAAGCATGCAAACGTGATGTTCACGCAGGGGGAGATATGCTCAGGTGCACTTTGAGGAATTTCGAACACACAATCAGGATGTTCTAAAATGTAGAATTTGTATAACTTGAACTAGCTAGCTAGTTCGGAAGGTGAAAAAATATTGAAATTACAATGAAAGGGAATGGAGATTTCGCCTTTCTAGAAACCGCGCTTTGCCTGAAAGATGCCAGCACTGCGAAGCTTCACATGCGTGCAGGGAAAACAGTGCAAGCAACGGTCAGGCAAAGCAAGGGGCAAAGCGCGGTTTTTCGAACAGCGATATCTCCGTTCCTTTTCATTGTAATTTTAATCTTTTTTCACGTTCCGAACCAGCTGGATGTGCACACCATTTCCCTGCCTATCTTGCAAGTTACAAATTATACATTTTGGAACGCCCGGATTGTGCGTTCGAAATTCCTCAAAGTGCACATGCGCAGATGTCCCCCGACGTGAACATCATGTTCTCATGCTTCTTTTTAGATATTTGCATTCATTTACCATACACCAACCACGCAAAGGTTAGGTGACTCACTCTGTATATGAGAGCACAACAAATGAAATAAGGATGAATGGTAAGCTGACAGAAGAGTTTCAGTCATTTAAAGGAGTGAGACAATCCTGCCCATTGAGTCCATTATTGTTTAATATATACATTGGGGGTCTAGAGCATTAGTTTCACAATAATCAAGATGGAGGGGTAAGACTGGGTAGATGTAAAATTTATTTCCTTGCATATGCAGATGACATAGTTATATATTGGCACAAACAGCAACCGAGTTGCAAAGTATGATTAATCAAATTAAGAAATATATAACTCGGATAAAATTATTGTTAAATGTTGAGAAGTCAAAAATTATGGTGTTTAAAAAAGGTGGGAGAAATGCGAGGAACGAAGAATGGAAGTGGGATGGAGTAGGAATTGAAAAAGTAAAGAAATTTAAAGGAGAAGTGACACGATTTTGCGACCCCCCTCAAAACTAATTTCATTATTAGAAGGCATAAAAATAAACACGTTTGGCGTTTACGGAATTTAAATACATCGATTAGTCGCAGAGAAATCAGCAGTTGAAGTTCGGTTTATTTTGAATTTTCCACGCATGTGCAGTGAGGTTCGCACATTGTATGGGGCACCTGCTACTTCACATGCGAGCGTGTGCCGATGTGGCGACCAACTGCCGTTAAAATCACGCAAAAACGGGATTGTAACAGCAGTTGGCAATAGTGGATCGCTGAAACTTGAAAATAATCGAAATTACAATAAAATTTCACTCGTGAAACTGTATTTTTCGTTACAAATCGCAAAACGGTCCAAATGTTCCTTGGATTGTCATATCCCGTCGTAATTCTGAAACGATCGCAAATTTATATATTGTAAAACTCACGATCAGATCCGTAACCTTTTTGTGGTGTCCTGATTGGCCACGCCGCCAACCCGCCTTTCCAATTGGTCGGCGCATCCCAAAGCGTCGAACGTTGACTTTGAGTCAACTCGAGCGCTGATAAGTTAGGCACACCATACACTGCATTTGGTGATACATTAATTATGTACTTCCTACCGCAAGGTCCTACCGCATTGGAAACTGCCTCAATTAATTTAAAAAAAACTACCACTTCAAAAAATTTGAAAAATTCACGGATGATTCAAAACATGGATACAAACTTAGAATTAAATTGTCGTTGCAATCGCTATCATCGTTTTTTCCCCTGTCACTCCTCCTTTAAGTATTTAGGATTTGTACTACAATGTAACAATAATTGGGAGGAACATCGGAAAATGCTGAAATAGCGATGAGGAGGGTCTGGGGGATAGGAGAGCGGAAATTTTGTAATGATATTCAATTGAGATTAAAAATTTATGATACACGTGTAAACTCGATTCTTATGTTTGGATTTGAATTATGGGGTTGGGAAAAGTAGGAGGGTTTAGATAGAATGAGAATAAAATATATGAGATGGGTTTTATGGTTAAAATGGAACACCCCAGGGTATATGGTGCAGAATGAGATGAGAGGTTGTTCAGATTGGGAAAAAACTATTATAAGGGCATATAATTATGAAAAGAAAATAGAAGAAATGGGAGATGAAAGATGGGTAAAGCAAAGTCTTAAATGGAGGAAAGGTAATACTCCAGAGATGCTGGGAGGCAAGTGGAGACAGGGCAAACAAAAGGCATTAGCGGTTCTGGGGTTGACTGAAACGGAAATTGGAAGGTTGGAAACCTTGAGCTATAATGTACGATTTGAGATGGTAAAGAGAATTAGTGATAATAATATGAAACGGAGGGAAGAGAAGATAAGAGATTCAAAATTTAACCCAGGTTTCCAATCAATTTGTTCCAGGGAAGGGAAGGTGAAATACTTGCAAAACCAAAATTTAACTATTAAGGAAAATATGACTTTAGCAGGATTTCGGTTGGAATGTGTAGCTAGGGCGGCAGAATATTGGCGGGGGGTGGAAGATAAACGATGTAGGCTGTGTGGTAGATGTGAGGAAACTGATCCATCTATTACAGTGTGAAAAGGGATGGGGTACAAGGGACAAATTGTGGACTTAAATGAGAATGGGAAAAGAATTAGAAAGCTGATGAATGTTTACAAATAATTAAAACAGGGGGAAGTATAGGAGGAGAGGGTGGGGGGTCAGACACTAACAAGTAATTTTGGCAACTCGCATAGTGTAAAGGTGCGTTTTCATTTGCGTGTAAACGCTACACGCACAAGCTTTATGGCAAGCCAGACGGGAAAAAATTAAGTGTACATTCTGGTTACGCACTTCATGTAAACCAGTTTGGCAGGCGTTACCGAGCACTTAATTGTTTCCAGTCTGGCTTGCCATAAAGCTTGTGTGTGTAACATTTACACGCAAATGAAAATGCACTTTAACAATGTATATTTGTGTGTTATAATAATGGACCTCTTCGAATACCCCGAGAGTTGGTACGAATAAAGACGTACTACTACATTTAAATCCTCAACTGCCACATATTCAATAATCCCACCCTCTTCTTCAATCATTTCACCTACCCCCCCCCCCCCACAACACCACAATTAACACTAATAATAACAAACAAACAAACCAACCCAAACCACAAAAAACAAAAATTTCCAACCCCCCCCCCCCCACAAAACTCAAACTTACCCTGGAGCTACTATAAGTGCTCGGTAACGCCTGCCAAACTGGTTTAAATGAAGTGCGTAACCTGAATGTACAGTTAATTTTTTCCTGTCTGGCTTGCCATAAAGCTTGTGCATGTAGAGTCAGTCAGCCTGGCTGTCATCTTTGCAGTGATTGCCTGTATAGCTCACTCAGCACCTCAACAGGTCGTTTCCCTAATTTACATATGGTTCCTATACGAGTCTCACAATAAAGGATATGCATATAATATATGTATAAAACTAGAATATCTATAATAAAGCCGCATCCAAGATTCCATCCGTGATGTGGTATAAAAATGGGGTAGTAAACTTATACTTATATGCGGCTTTAACCAATGACGGACCATTTGTATAATGGGTTTGGGTCACTCCCAATAAAATCAAATGTGTTTCACTTTACATCATGCTATCATATGTTAAGGCCTTGCATAAATTAGTTTCCTTCCCCATCTTAAATCCTTCTTTCCTACAATGGAAGCAACTTTAGTATACAAACTTTTCTCAATATTAATATTTCTTCAAATCAAATTAATGTTAATGTTATGTCTTTTTTCCTAATTTATGTGGAGTTTGGGAAGTGGCAATATTCGAGCGCACTAAAAAACAATTACGTCACTTCACCACATGCAGCAATTAAGTCTCACTGTCATTTTCACTCGAACGTGAGTCACGTTGGCTTCACATTCAGTGGAGATCAAAGACAAATAATTGGTATATGGCCACAATATTTGCAATGAGAACACCGTATGTATGACATCAAACAAATAAATTCATCCAATGGGAATAACAAAAGCTGCTGCAGTCATGCACGAAATGAAAAATTTCCACGAACAATTTGTCATCATCGCGGTGATATTAAACAAAAGCCAACGCCCGTCTCGGGTTGTATAAAGTGTAGAAAAGTTGGAGCTGGTGCACAATTCAAGTGCCTAACATGTCGTACCTACGAGTAATTATCGCTTGTCTCATAGTCGTTGCTGTGAATTCACAACCCCCAGATTTTTCAGCAGTGCTTAAAGCATTTCAAGATTTCGGAACAACATTTGAAAAGGTAACAAAAGCAGCATGCGGTACTCCACCTGCTGCAGATGATCAGCTGGAAAGTTTGAAAAATGAACTCATAACTAGTCTACAAACTGAGCTTAAAGAGGTTGAGTCGTTGTCAAAGATTGTAGAAGCACAAGCATCATCCCAACCTAATGCTGCTCAGATCCTAGCAAATTTGAAGAAGGGCATCGACGATGCGACAACATTCACAAATTCCAATATTGAGAAAATCAAAGCTACTACATCCATCGCAGAGCTGTGTAATCTAATCAAATCTCAACTCCAAGAACTTGAAACTGCCTTGGAAGACACGTTCAAGAAAATAATTGACTCGCTTCCAGAATGTTTTAAAAATCTCTTAAATGGTTTCCTAAACGTTTCCGAGGTCTTGGCGACTCTGTCTAGCAATACCACCAAGCCAGCAGAGAGCGATCTTCAAAAACTCATAAAAGATGCAAGTGATGCGCTTAATCTAGTATTAAAAGGGCTGCAATGCCAACTCGCCCAAATAAAACCAACGGACCCAGCTTATGCAGCATTTGAAAAAATGATCAAGATTGTGCAAGATACAATAACCAAAGTGACAGCTGCAAAGTCTACAGCAGATCTGTCGCAAATTCTGACGGATTTCATAAAATCACTAATGGGCCCTCTTCAAGGCCCTGGGCGTTAGTATGCATAAATGTAAATCTCGCAATAAACAATTTGAATTGTGCCTTGCACGTCGTCCACATTGATGTGACTCATCATATAACATATTCTGTCAATACTACAAGGTCTAATAAAAATTGGTTGAGCACGTGTTTGTAATGATTAACCATCCAGTTAAATTATTTCTATCAAAAATTGGGATCACGAAATCTTGATTTCTGAACTATTTAATGCGGATTTTAATTAACATTTTCAGGAAATTATAAAATTATGATTCCAGTAAAATATACATATGACAAACGTTATACAGTGAAACCTGTCAAGTTGGTCATCCTTGTATGTCGGCCACTTTTTATGGTCGACCGATTTTTCATGTAACAACAAAGCCTCGTAGGTTTTACATTGGGGTGACTCTCTGTAACTTGTCTTCAGGAATTAATTTGTTGGACGACAAACAATACTGCATGTACAAAATGCATGAGTCCAAAAACCATTACTGGCAATGCTAATACATCCAATACACTGGTGGCAATAGTGACACAAACTTTTATGGACGTTATTTTTCCTATGACCAAGAAACATTTTCCCATGTATGGCAATAATGTTAAACATTCTGGTTATTTTAAATCAAAAAAAAACTGTTAATTATTACTTTCCGGATAACCTTTGTAATACTTGTGGCCATACATTAATTTTTATACGTTTTAAATACGTTGGTTATATATTATATACCTGCATGTATATACCTGCTAAAGTCTTGACCAAAAATTTCCATAAGGGCCCAGTTATCCAAGCAGGTTTCTGAGCAAATATCTTAACTGCAGCCTTGAATGCATGATTTAATAGACAAAATTCCACCCTACAAAAATTTATTCAATATAGCTCCACGGAATTCCTAAACTTAGTTGTTCTACTGAATACAACAATATCAACTCATCAGCCTTAAAGCAGCCATTGGTGCATCCACTATCCCATGCATCATGCATTCAAGAACTGTTCTGCATCATCAGTGACTTGGAATAATTCAAACTCCCGCCTTTGCCTATATACTCTAAATGTAAAAAAACCTGGGGCGGGTAGCATTGCACATACTACCGTTGGGTTTGCGTGAAAACGGGTTGTAAATTCTGTGGTGGCAGTGACGTAATTAACGAATGCCCCCTAATCTAAATCCTGTGGTGGCAGTGACGCAATTAACGAATGCCCCCTAATCTAAATTCTGTGGTGACAGTGACGTAATTAACGAATGCCCCCTAATCTAAATTCTGTGGTGGCGGTGATGTAATTAACGAATTCCCCCTAATCTAAATCCTATGGTGGCAGTGACACAATTAACGAATGCCCCCTAATCTAAATTCTGTGGTGGCAGTGACGTAATTAACGAATGCCCCCTAATCTAAATTCTGTGGTGGCAGTGACGTAATTAACGAATTCCCCCTAATCTAAATCCCGTGGTGGCAGTGACGTAATTAACGAATGCCCCCTAATCTAAATCCTGTGGTGGTAGTGG
>JAVBJR010000971.1:0-2864 GCA_031546965.1 Dysgonomonas sp. | reverse complement strand
ACCGGAATGGTGTACGTCCTGCAGTTAGATATTAACGTACTGTGCAACATCGATTGGGAAAATTAGAAAAGGCTGCTGACAGGCTCCCTGATGTGCATATCCCACAATAACTTTGAAAACATCGCTGTTGCTGTTGTGATTGAGCATGATGTGGCCAAATTGAAAAGAGTGTTGCCGTCGGTGCAGATCATCGAGGGAAGAGCCATTGACTTGGCCCTGTGAATTGTAATTTTCTGTACCCCTATCTATGGCTGCTGCTCCAACAATTTCTCTGTACTTTCTGATCCCGTTCCTGAGAGGTCCCACAAAATCCTCCCCCATCAGACTGAACTTGACACCAAGTAGTGTTCCCCGTAGCTGTATATGACTCATTCACGGAAGACAGTGATACAGATGAATTCAGTGACTGATACGGCTTTCATGTAATACGACATTAATATTGCACATTTCATGTAATACGGAATTAATGTTGCACCTTTCATGCAATTCTCATCTATGTTACTTCAGAATAACCCATGTGAAAATGTATGATAGGATTCTATAGGATTTTATATAGTTATTTACAGGAACCTGTACACTCCTAATGGATACTATATGCTATAGGTTATAGCATCGAATAGTTATGAATAGGATCCTAATTAAACCAACACAGCCATATATGCTATAGCTTATAGTATCGAATAGTTGTGAATAGGATCCTGTTTAAGTCTACACAGCCATATACCATAAAGCTTATGGAATTGGAAAGCATAATCATATTATCACATATACCCCATATAGCAATAGTATTACATTTTCAGGTTATGTTGAAACAATTTCCCAAATGTCAAGGAAGTGGAAATCACTTCTGCAATTACAGCCAAAACAATAACGTTAATACTTGATATGATTTATTTACAGTTAAACGCTAAATAAAGTTTTAACCAAAATGGATATGAAAATTAAACTGTTTGAGCATTTTTGCAATTTGCTATATTGAAGAGTTTCAATAAAGTTAAGTTCTGGCCAAGTTTCCTTTCACAGCCTTCACTGGATCACATATGGTTCTACATATAGAAGGTAGTATGTAATTTCTTAAAGCTAATTTTTGTAATTAAGCAAATTATAAGCATAAAAATGTGGATTTGGCAACACTGCAAATTGAAAAACAATACTGCTATACATACATATTACCATTGCCATATGATTAAAATATTAAAAAAACAGCTTTCGCATACAATTTGACATTTCAATTGTCAAGTATTCAAAATCACTCCAACTACAATTACCATGGTTCACAAAGTTTTACAAAACAAAACAGAATTGTATACAATATGAGACTATAGTCTCATAATTACTAATATAGTAGTTTATTTTAATGAATGTTTTTGAAGTTTAACGATAAATACACAATATTCAACCGGATTCGTCAGCATACATAATTATATATAACGGAATCATTCAGACATGTTATAGCTGTGAATAGCATAATAAACGAATGAAATCTATACAAAATCTATAGTATATCCTATACAATTGTAAAGGAATCTACAGGAAATCCAATACAAACACGCTATAGGCGTGTATAGAATCCTTGTTCCAATTCGTCATATAATCCTATAGGGTATTCTATAGAAATTCTATAGCAATACTATAGGTACCCCTTTAGGTTCGTATAGAAATCCAACTGAATTTGCTATCGGATTCTATAAGATATTTTCACATGGGATTAATGCTATAATTTCTATTTTCATATTAAAACATTTTTTGTATTAAAATATCCTTTTCTTCACATTTGTCCCCTTTTAGTATATAGTAAAACATATAGAGAAATTTACTACCTTTCCAACGGTACCTTAAACATTAAAATTGACCACATAGTTTGGGAGATATACATATTTACTAATATCGTGAAGGTAAGCCACCATTTTTCAAAATGGTGGGCAAACGTCAAAAATGTAAAAGTGGCACCCACGCTAAATTGCAACTTTGATATGTCAAAAATGAATTGCAATCTTAAAAAAAAGGTCCCCTCAAAAAACGCACGGGCTTTGGTATCTCGACCGGACTATAGGATATTTTAAATTCTACCTGGTTGATTTAGAAACTATGTATCTTTTGTTTTCTAAGTGGATATATGGAGCACATTTATGCTCCTAATCATATTTGTCGTAACTATTACGGTTATGCGTAATTTTAATGTCAAATTTGTGCAGATGAAGATTAAACAGAAGAATAACAAGATAGTTAACCAGCAAACCATTGCAATATCAGAATTATAACATTATTCTTGCATGCACAGTCAAACCTCAATAACTCGAATTTTCAATAATTCGATTTTTTTTTCAGTATTTTTTCTGTATTTTTGGTGATCACAAAATTAGGCCTAATTTTGTTTTGCGATTGCATCTACTAAAGTAGCATTATCTCAGGTGCATTTACATATCAAATTACAGAGAATTAGACGCTGCACATTTCTTGTCAGAACATAAATTTCCATACTATGTCGCATTTATATATAGGTTTGAAAAATATACCGTGCTGAACGCAAGGTCACAGATTTAATATTAAACTGACGCATAACCGTAATAGTTATGACAAATATGATTAGAAGCATAAATGGGCTCCATATATCCACCTAAAAAACAAAAAAATAGTTTCTAAATCAACCAGGTAGAATTTAAAATATGCTAGATAATATGTATTTGCTCAATCCATGGGAGTTACGAGGTGGTTCCCCTTCAGAAATGAAAGGTATTAGTGTCCACAACAGCCACACAAAATTTCAAAAACTTATCAAAAAGTGCAGCGTTTTGCCACTTTTTGGCTTGTAGCCATCACACTAATTATCCAAATGTTTTTAGGGTTACCGCTTTTTGATTCCA
>JAVBJR010001089.1:0-2924 GCA_031546965.1 Dysgonomonas sp. | reverse complement strand
ATAACTAAAATGGCGTCCACATTCAGGAACATCTGGGTAATTTGTGGAACGTCGCTGCATGACGTCATGGTGACGTCACTGCATAGAATGGGTGCAGAGTTCCAATACCATTTGCAACTCCTGTTAGTATACAGCTCATTGGATGGATGTTGCCAATTAGAACGTTGCATAGATGAATCTTGCAATTTTAATAATATCTGGAGAATGTGCATTTCAAGCATTGATTTTGAATCCATTGTGGACAATTTTCCATAAGAAGTTAGGGAATGTGATATTTCTTAAAACGGTCAGTGAAATAAATGTTCGGGAAATTGGACATATGCATTAATATTAGGGGTATTCAGGGAATTCAGGTGTATTAAAATATTTGATATTTTATCAGTTAGGTGAAGCAGTTGACAGCCAGACTGCAGATCTTTCAATATTGTATGCAATAAACTAATATAAAATGTTCTATTGTTTTTCTCATTATTGCATCAAACCGATAGTTTGAAAAATATAAATTAATGCAATATGGTTTGGTGAGCTTAATTTATAGCTTATTACATTAACTAGACCGTTGATTGCAGAAGCTTGTGTCAATTTGCATTTTGCTGCGTGGAGAAAAGTTGATATGTACGGGAATTTCAAAATAAAAGCATTTGGCAACCATGAAAACGTTCTACTTTTGGAATTTTTATGCGCATGCTGCAGTTTTACATCAATTTATTAAAGTTTGACTCGACAGAATGTTGTTTATCTCAAAGTAATAGTCCTCTACAACATTCTAATTGACAATATCGACATATCATTTAAGGTCGAGCACCGTAAAACAATAGGCGGATTTCAAAAACCTTGAATAGTTTGCTGGAGGTCAAAGATCAAGTGAACATATTATGATTCACCCTACCTTATTACTGAAATTACCATGTCCAACACATTTTTAATTAATTGCAGTTTTTTACATTATGAAGAAATCGTGTTATGTGGAACACCCTCCTGTATTTACGATTCAATTAAATAAACATAATTTAAATATACTGTTCATACACTGGTTTTTGTCAATTTAGCATGGGGAAAAGTACATATCTCTGCTTTTAATTGGAATTATTGTTTACACTGCAATACCTGAGATGCTTCGTTATCCTAATAATTTATTTATTGCACGAGATGAGTAGCCTGAAATTCGTCGTCATCCTGAGACCTTATAAAGATTTCTCTGGGGAATATTCACTCTTTGCACTTCATCTCAATATTTATCTTGATTCCTACGGTGAATATCACAGTCAGAAACAGTAAGAAAGTAACCAAATCTATATGTCTGCAAGGTGAATTCCAAAACTTTAATATCGTGCTGCATGTTTTCAGCAGTATTTTTCTGGCTGGATGCCTTTTTAGATTAGGCTTTGAATATATTCGATTCTTTATAGAATCACTGTGACAACACTGGAATGAAGTTGGAGCGCCTTCGGCTTTTCCAGTTTGTTTGTGTAATGCAAGCAAAAAACCGCCAACTGTAAAGATCCGAAGAAGTATTTCGTTGTTCCCCGCAAATGGACGAGCACTTTTCAGACATTCAAGAGTGATTTCATCTTAAATGTGTATTTACTTACCATATTTTCTTTCGGGAAGGCTTCACTGAAACTCTTTGTGCCCATTATGAGCAGCAACTCCTAGGCTTTGTTTTCATATTTATTTTGTCGTATTCAGCTGGCATTCATTTAACTTGAAAATTGCCTTTAGACATGTCTTTTGAAAAATACATGAAAAGTTCTGCTTGCGAACGTATAATTTAATTATGCATTTTAAGCTAGGTTCACACTTGCAGTAACTGCAAGGAAGTAACAGCAAAAAGTAACAAGTAAAAGCAGTGCATGTTCACAAGTGTTCACATCTGAAGCACCGCCCACATGAAAGTCAACCAATAGCAGCACAATAACTACTAAGCAATAGATCTGCAGCAAATGACGACCACTCATTAGACAGTCTACTTTTACATTCTTACTTCATACCCTTACTGTACTTTTGTATTTTTTGTCAGTACTATACCACAATTCACCGCTTCACTGCTACTTTTTTGCTGTTAATGAAAGTGTGAACACAAGTGTGAACCTAGCTTAAGACTGACGACGAATCTGAATGTGAAACTTACCGGAAATGTCGGTACCTTCGGAAAAGTTGATTGTAATATGTAACTCGATGTCCTGAACCTTTTAGGTTAACAGTTATTATTTAAATAAACGCTTAGTTTATTTAAATTTAAGGGACCAGATAGGGCACATAAATTGGCACTGACCCCCAAAAGCCAAATAGGAACATGGAGAAGACCAACTGAACCAAAGTTATATACTAATAGAAAAAACCAGAGCGCCCGCAACCACAGAGGGACATAAGTAATGAACGACCCCCATAATCCAAATAGGAGAAACGGAAAGTAAAAAACCAGAACGGAAATTATATAATAATAAAGAACGAGAGCGCGACCCGCGCTAAAACGGAGCGAACTCCAAAAAGGAACAGAACGAAAACCGCGCGAACGGCGCTGAAAATTAAAATATACGCAGGGACGCAAATAATAAACGGCCCCCAAAAAATACGAACGCGACGAGCGGAATTACATAAACGAAGTTATCCAGGTAATAGACACTTAGAAGGACTTAGAAGGATCGACGTGACCGTATAACGTAGGAAACGCAACGTACGTTCGACCAATGAGCTATAAGGATGACGGTTCACTAAACGTAGGCTTCTCTTTTCCCATTTCGTCTCACGATAAATGGGAGGAGTCTAAGGTTATATGATACGTCATACGTACGTTGCGTTATCTACATTATACGGTCACGTCGATCCTTCTAAGTGTCTAATATTTAATATAAACAGCGCGAATGGTGCGAAATACCAAAAAAACACGAACGTAAATATTAATGAAATTACGAACGGGGACA
>JAVBJR010000215.1:0-4151 GCA_031546965.1 Dysgonomonas sp. | reverse complement strand
GTTGTGCACAAAATTGGAGTCTTTTTATTAACAATATTGTACACAGGTTTGTGTATAATATTTTGTGCACAAAATGGAATGAAATTTATGCACAATTATGCACAAAAAGGGTTCAATTTGGTGCACAAAATGGAATGAAGTCTGTACATAATTGTGCATAACTTTTTCTCTTGGGTGGACATGTGTTCCATGAAAAGGGAATAAAACCGGTTCTACAACAATGTTGCGAGGTCAGAGGTCAGAGCAAGGAGTTGTATTTGGTCAGAGGTTAGTGTGTGTTAAAGGATATTTAATTGATTTCGTAATCGATTTTCAACATTTCCCGAATTCATTGCCTTATTTTTTGTCATTTCCCTATTTTATTTCCCAAATTAATTGTGTATTTTATTTTCCAAATTCATTTCAATGATATTTAAAGTTGTTATTCCAGTTTTTAAATTATTTTCCTATTTTATTTTCTAATTTCATTCACACTTTATCCAGCAACAAAAGTTGAACTTGCTCTGCAAATATAATTTGCAAGTATCAATTCAAATTCCATCTCAAGTTCACTTTGCAAATTCCTTCCCAAATTAACTTTCCAATTGTAATTTCCTAATTCAATTCCAAATTCAATTCCCCATTTCCAAATCTATTTCCCCATTTCCAAATTTACTTCCCCATTTCCCAATTTATTTGCCCCATTTCCAAATTTATTTCCCCATTTCCAAATTTATTTCACCATTTCTAAATTTATTTCCTTATGGAATTTCCAAATTGATTTCCAAATTTACTTCCTTATTTCCAAATTTATTTCCCCCATTTCCAAATTTATTTCCCCATTTCCAAATTCAATTCCCATTTCCAAATTTATTTCCCCCATTTCCAAATTTATTTCCCCCATTTCCAAATTTATTTCCCCATTTCCACATTTATTTCCCCCATTTCCAAATTTATTTCCCCCATTTCCAAATTTATTTCCCCCATTTCCAAATTTATTTCTCCCATTTCAAAATGTATTTCCCCCATTTCCAAATTTACTTCCCCGTTTGCAAATTTATTTCCCCCTTTTCCAAATAGATTTCCTCAATTTGAAATTTATTTCCAAATTTACTTCCCGATTTGCAAATTTAGTTCCCCCATTTCCAAATTTATTTCCCCCATTTCCAAATTAATTTCCCCATTTCCAAATTCAATTCCCATTTCCAAATATAATTCCCCCATTTCCAAATTTATTTCCCCCATTTCCAAATTTAGTTCCCCCATTTCCAAATTTATTTCCCCCATTTCCAAATTTATTTCCGCGATTTCCAAATTTACTTTCCCATTTCCATATTTACTTTCCCATTTGCAATTTTATTTCCCCCATTTCCAAATGTATTTCCCCATTTCCAAATTTATTTCCGTATTGAATTTCCAAATTTATTTGTGTATTGAATTTCCAAATGTATTTCTGTATTGAATTTCCAAATGTATTTCTGTATTGAATTTCCAAATTTATTTCCCCCATTTCCAAATTTACTTCCCCATTTCCACATTTACTTCCCCATTTGAAAATGTATTTCTCCCATTTCCAAATTTATTTCTGTATTGAATTTCCAAATGTATTTCTAAATTTATTTCAAAATTTATTCCTTATCAAAATCTCTTCCCTCTCCAATTATATTTCTGTGCGAAATTTATTCCCTTTCCAATTTTATTCCAGTTGCAGATGTATTCCCTTTCCACATGTACTCCCTTTCTGATTTGATTTCGGTTCCAAATATATTTGCTTTCCAAATTTAATAACTTTGCAACATTTTTCACATTCCAAATTTATGCGCTTTGCAATTACATTTTGGTTCCAAATGTAGTCCCTTATTAATTGTATTTCAATTCTAAATATAATTCCTAATTTTATTTCCAATTTTATTATTGATTTGATTTTCCAAATTGATTCCGAAATTCGTTCCAATAATTGAAATAGAATTACTTCCCAATTGCATTTCATCAATCCAAATTTCTGAAGCGCAACATGTCAAAGTACAAAGTGTTGTGTGTACGTGAATGCAGTCGGTATTACGTAGCAATTCCTGCATCTACGTTTTAGCGCAGTATTGGATGATACTAATCATAATCGTCCACGAGTATTACATGTAGGAAATGGATGCTGGTGTGCTAGCTCTTTCAGAACAGTTTTATATTCAACACGTGCTAGTTTTATTGACGCAATAATGGCATCTGGGTGCAGATCGCATAGTATGCGGACAACAATATCAGGAAGCGAGTCATCTCGATACCTTGGAAAAAGGTAGTTCACAGTTGCAGGTATGCCATTTTGAGTTGCGGCCAATGTGAAGATACATTTCTGGACCGATCGACTAGCTTCTGGACAGAATAACGTCAATATCGACCTCAACGAGAAGGTTTTGGAACGTTTGGTTGAGCGTAATTAACGCGGTTTTTTGAATCGATGAGCTCAAATTCTGTTCCGGTAAATGGCTGGGAAATGGTCCGTGCAGTATCGGAAAAGTATTGGATTTTTGAAGGGAGGTTGGTTTTACCCTACAATTTTCCCTTTCGAAATGAATTGCCTTTAATATTTTACTTGATTCTAAACTCCCTTTCCAAATTGATTCCCTTTCTAGATTTATTCCATTTCAAATATTCCCCTTTCCAAATGTATTCCCTTTTCATATTTATTCCCATTACAAGTCTTCCCTTTCCAAATTTATTCCCGTTCCAAGTCTTCCCTTTCCAAATTTATTCCCCTTTCCAAATGTATTCCTTTTCAAAATGTATTCCCCTGTCTAAATTTATTCCCTTTTACAAATTTTCCCTTCCCAATTTCGTATCAGTAATCTAATTTCTAATTTTCATTTTCCCCCTATTTAAGCTTACAGACAAAAGGTTGCAAAGGGACAAGAAATTAGAGCTGTTTCGAAAAAAGTATGTTGTTTGTATGGAACACAGTTGGATGGTACAAGTTTTTTAAACTTTTTATTTTTTGACTGATTTAATTGTAAATACAAAGCACGTGCTGACAACAGCTGTTCCAGGTTTGACTTGTTGCATGACAAACAGAATTCAATCATACATACGTTCGCTTTGCAGCATTTATTACCATTTAAAAAGGACCAATTGTGTGGAATTTGATACGTTGTTGTGGCTACTATAGGGAAATGGCCCCAATACTATGCAGCACAATGTTGCGTGTTTTTTATCATGGAGTACTAAAAATACGTCTTACCTGTTTTTATTTGATGGCTGCGATAGGTGCGCATGATTTACTACATTTGCCAAGTTCGCAAATATGGAATCCGAGTCTGACTTGCAGAAAAAAAAGTGCCATCTTGGACAGGTTTTCGCATAATCTTGCCAGAAAAATCACTCTTGGATCTTGTGCTGAATGGGACCCAGCGATAATGAAGAAGTTGGTTGTCTGTCACTTGTTCCACTGCATTTTGCAGTAATGCAAGACAGTGGGCTAATTCAATCTTGTGATCGCATAACATTGCGGACAGATATGATTGACCACTGCAAATGCCGATTCAAAAGGATAGGTATCTTATCCTTGTTTTGCACTCTACCTTGTGAGGTATGCATACGTGCAGCATCTTGGGTACTGAGGTACATGCGGATGATGAGTGCCAACGAGAGAGATGGAGATTGGAGATGAGCATATTTATGACATTTATTGTCCGAATTTGAATGTTTAATTCCATCAAGGCCAACTTGTATCTGTAAGAGTTTTACAATGGAATCTTCACCAATGGTAAATGCAACCAAGGACCATTATTTGTGAGGCAAAGGTTTCTTTGAAAATGTATCGAAGCGGACAGTGTTCCCCAAAAGTCTGACTGCAATTTAATATTAGTGCACTTGTCAAATGTATCAAATCATGCGCACTTTTCGCAGCCACTAAGTGAAAACAGCGAAGATGTATTTCAGTACTCAATAATCAAAAACATGAATGGCTGTGTTGCGTATTATTGGGGATTTTCCTACAGTATCCACGTTAGCGTACCAACTATTCACTAGAGCTGGATGTCACTTTTAAAATTCCATGGCTTTCCCCATAAAATTCCAGGAAAACAAGTAACTATCAAAATAAATCATTTCATAGGTTTTTTGCAACTACAGGCACTTTAAACTTATTCTTACAGATTGAGCAATAATAATAAATTACATTT
>JAVBJR010000846.1:0-3063 GCA_031546965.1 Dysgonomonas sp. | reverse complement strand
TGAAGTGACCGTAGTAGATGCAGTTGTGGCTGTTAGTGTTATAGAAGCATCAATACAGGTAAATTAACAATAAAAACATTTTAAAATAAACAATGGATTGAATTAAAATTGAATACATGGAATATTGAATTTACAGGGTGCCGCGGTTATATTAGGCGCGAGCATTTTGCACACTTCTTTCCCGGAAGACCCAGAAGCCGATTACTTGGAAAAGGGTATGTATACGATTCCCTGCAGTATTTCAATGTAAATATATGCACTAATATTCAAATTTATTATCATTTGTTTCCAGCAAAAATTATACTGGAAAAACTGGAATTGCACGAAATGTTACAACAAGAACTTGAGAGTTTTGGTTCAAATGACACGTCGCGTACCACATCACTGTCCCCTGACATTTTTTCTCATTCTTCTAATAGTAATACATCTGAGGATGTCAAATTAGTATCAAGTTCACCGATTTTGCAACAAAATGAGACCAAAGAAGCGGAAACTCCGTCTACCGCGAAAGATGATCGGACGAAAGATGGACAAAGGCGGGTTAATTTGGAAAGGTTTTCATTTAAAGGACTTTCATCAAAGGTGCAGCATAAATCAGATGAAACAGTTGTGGAGATGGACACAAAAACATCAAGGAATGTACTGAGTGAAACATGCGAACATAAGGGAAGTGGTGAAGTTACGCAGCAATGTAAGCGAGTGCGTATGGAAAGTAACGATGAAAAACAAGTGACGGATGTTGAAACAAGTTTACATGGTGCATCTAATAAGAAAGCTGCTTTAAAATTAAGTGCATTCGCGTTTGGTAATCATGTAACCAGCAGAAGTGAAGGTGGTTTCTCGGGAGAAGAAGATATGGTGAAGTACTCGCAGCTTGCCGTTGAAGATCTGGATTTCAACTTATCAAGTGATGATGGTTTGTGATATAATAAGCTGTAATATTTGAGATTATGGTTTATTAAAATAAAAATTGTGATTATTTCTAATTAAATTAAAAATTAGTCTTTATTTATAATTATTATAATTATTGAAAATAAGTGTCTATATATACGTACTTATTAGACACGTACGTAAAATAAGAATTCAACAAAATGACTAAGGAAAATATCCATAGAATTTCTGAGTATATTTTTGTGGACAGATTTTCCAAATTTCTGGGAGTTCATTATCTGTCATATTTTATAATTTGCAACATTTACATAATTATAATTTTTAATATGGCGTTGATCTATATACAGATTCAAATTTCAGCGTTCAATCTAGCTGATAAGAAATCGTTATTCTTGTTAAACTCCCCAAATATTGTTAAATTAGATCAATGAGCTATAATGTGTTAAGGAGATGCAACACACATAGCAGGTATGACCACATGCTGGTTTCTAAAAACGTTCCAAATTCCACGTTCCATTATCAATTCCACGTTCGAATCCGCCATACTTGTGTAAGCGGAAATGATGTCATGGGCCCCAACAAAAATATTACGTTCAAAGTAAGTAAATATTTAATGTAGTATTTTAGTTTCTTAACAATAACTTCTGAATGCCACTATTAAATTTCGATATATTGAGCTTATTGCAAAAATTGAGCAACACAAAATAAAAATACGTATACATATTAATTTGCATATGCAGAAACTTGTATAAATTTAATAAATGATATAGTTGATTGAATTAAAAATATAATTAGGTTGTGCATGCAACATTTCAAAATCTTTTGTAAAATTACTCAATTATTATACAGAGAAACTTGGTGTATGTTGACCAATCACTGTTCAAAAAAATCCGGTCAACTTAAACAGATGGTAAACATATGTAAAAATGCATAGACAATAAATGCATGGCACTGTACAACAACAAGGCATTGTATACACACAGACCACAAATAATGGCAGCCAAAATTAACATGGAAAGGTTGTGCAATGTAGGTTTAAAATGAACCAATTTTTGGAAATTTGGCATCCAATATGAAGTCAATATTGGCCGATGACGTCAGAACATATACCTATGACTAGGAATTGTAAAGAAATTCATGCCTGGGGATTATTCCTTATCTGTGTTATCATGGTGTCATACTACAGGATAGGAAATTGTAGACATTTTATTTTTCCCATTTCTTATACAGTGGTCAACTTTCCAAAGTTTCAAAACATTATAAAGGTATAGCAGCATACTATAAAATTCGGTAAATTTTCAAGGTGCACAGGTGGTCAGATTAAAGAGGGTTATCCCTATGTAAATACAATGGGATATTTCGGTTTCATGAAAAAACGGCCACCTTTCAGTTGATCAGCATGTAACGGTGGTCAAGTTCACGGTATTCGCTACATTTAAATCCAAATTTCAATTTTTCAAAGCTAATGCTTGAATCGATATGACTATTATGAATATATTTTGCAATGTAACCTATGCAAAAGCTAATTTATTATTTCATAATAAGTGCCTTTTTTATAGGAAAAATTAAAGAATATTACTCCAATAAAATCATTGCTATTGCAATTACCCACTGCACAAGCTTTTCCTCCAGTCTTGACCACTGAAATGCGTCCTACCTCAAACTATTAAAAAAAACACAGGAGCTGTACCGGGGGTACACCATCCAAACATAGAAATACGTGAACAAATGTAAATACAAATGTTGCTACATTTGTAACTACAAATGATACTACAATTGTTACTACAAATGTTACTACAATTGTTACCACAATTGTAACTACAAATGTTACCACAATTTTAACTACAAATGTTACCACAATTCTAACTACAAATGTTACCACAATTGTAACTACAAATGTTACCACAATTGTAACTACAAATGTTACCACTTTTGTAACTACAAATGTTACCACTTTTGTAACTACAAATGTTACCACTTTTGTAACTACAAATGTTACCACTTTTGTAGCTACAAATGTTACCACTTTTGTAACTACAAATGTTTCCACTTTTGTAACTACATTTATTACCACAAATGTTACTACAAATGTAACTATAGCCGAAGCACCACTGGCTCCACCACAAACAGCAAGATGGTGGCTACAACAAAAAGCAAGATGGTGGCCTCCAG
>JAVBJR010000555.1:0-5706 GCA_031546965.1 Dysgonomonas sp. | reverse complement strand
AGTCCAAATCCAGTTTTGAGAGAAGTGGTCAGCACCCATGTGCCGGATTAGTGTAACCCATTACAGGACAATGGTGAAGGGGGAAGATAGGCTCCGCCTCTCGAAATTGAAAAGGAAACAGTTACACTGGAAGGAGTATAGCTGTGAGCGTGAGCGGTAGTTTTGAATTAGTTTTTAGCGGTTTGAGCAGTTCAGCAGGAAGTGACGAACGGGAAGCGGGCGGCTCAACCACCCACCCCTTTTTGACGGTCGGACCTGTACTCACGCAAATACAGGGCGGCCATGTTGAGCTGGCAGTCCATGTAAGTGATATAGGTCTATGGTTTATGTCACGAAATGCAAATTATATGTGTTACACAGCTCTCCCCTCACCTAGCACCCACAGTTATCATGCTAAAAATATGCAAAAATTACTGCTCACACTCCTCACACCATACTTCACGGTAGTATTTTTTTCTTCCTAATCAATAATTCCTGCACACAATTTATGACACAAACCACAATGTCTACCCCATCCACCCCCTCTATCTCCCACACTTTTGCAGGAAAAATTCCGAATAAATTCATGCTCCTCACTACTTCATCACATATCAAACACCACTTTCCACTTTTCCAATACCAACAGCCATTCCTAACATTAAAATCAATAACCCTATAACAAACGCAACTTGCCGCTCTCCATTTCTAACGCTGCACTTGTAAATCTGACTACCCCTTGGCTGGCTGACAATTAGTGTAAACACCACTGGGTCACATGGTTCATGCTTCCTATGACGTCATCCTACTACTGCACTGCACGTAAGCACACATTTACAGTGACACACCCCATACTCATGCTCAATTCATATACAAAACTTCCAGTCCAAAATTTATATTTCAGTTATCACAAACCAATTGTTTCATTTTTACCCTACCTACAAATGTCATAATCATCATTTCTGTCCCGTGCACATGTCTTACTATACTCAGACCACATTACAGTCGGCATAATATTTCACTGACATACCACCATCCTCTTCAACACATACTTCCCAGGCCCGTAACCAGCTCGTGGTAGTGGGGGGTTCAAAAACATTATATATGGACCTTTTTTATTGTGAAACTTTGAATATACAATCATAAACTTATTTGCTCTTCTCATGTTTACAAAATCCTTCCAAACATCAATTTTCTCGGATTCCTTTTTTTTCTCCAAATAAATCCAATATTCTTTCCAGGCTCACATTGAGCCTGTTGAATAAAAAATAAGCGAGTGCTCCAGAGATTGTACTCAGTAGTATGAATTCGGTAATCAGAATTTAAAGGTGAACTGACAGGGTTTTGTATAACACCCAATGATATGCGAACTGTAGAAAGAATGATTAAAAGAATGATTAAAATTAATACTATGAGTTCATTTCTTTTCCATTTTAAAAATTTATTAAAAGTGTTTTAACAGACGGAGAGTTTGTTCAAGTTTTTGAAGTGTGGAAGCCACCTGTATATAGCTAATAGACATATAGCACATACATTTCGGTGCAAGTGGCATGCCATATGCACTGTCCCGGTTGTAAAGTTTAACAGTGCAAGGACTTTTGAGGACCTATTTTATGGTGAATTTGTGAATTTTTATTTAAAAACGAATCAGTGTAACAAATTGGACATATGCAAATACATGTTGTTCATGCATAGGAAATTTTGCAGAGAAATTGGTTGCAAGAAATTACCTTGTCAGTTCAATGTTGGAGCATGTTCTTCAAAACACTTGAATGAAAAGTTGCTTAGTGGCTACAACTCATACACCAATTGTTGAACAACGCCTTTATATGCAATGAGTATCTCTATCTGCTCATTTGGGGCATATATATGCTCCACATTTCGTGAGGATACGCATTTACTTTTTTTTTTATTCAACAGGCCCATTGTAATTGTAATGTATGTGGATTAGTGCAAGTGATGAAAGTCAGTGCTTGGCCATGGCATACCAGTGTGACTAAGTACGAAAATTAAATAATGCCTGCACTTGGTTTTGCACGATGATTGGAAAGGAAAATACTGCTCTTTTCTTGGTATATATGCAGTGGAACATCTTTATGTAACGGCTCCCCTTATAAGGGTAATCCCTTATAAAGTTCCATTTTTAACAACCCGTGATATTTCCCGTGTAATTGAAATCTATGTAAAGACACCCCTTGTAATGGCAGTTCCATTATAAAAAAAAAACAGATTTGGTCTGCCTGAGGCTACAAAATTAATTTTTATAAGGGCTGCAACACCCTCTTGGCTTAATTGGCTGAAAAATGTGCTCAAAAACTTTTTTAGAGACCAGATTATTGTGGTTCTTTCAAAAACATCAAACTTTTAAGCATTTGAAAGTTATACATTCATTAATTTGCTCACAAACAGAGTTTCATTAATATGACTTAAAAGATTTTGTAACGGTTCGCTACCGTTCTGATGTATTTCTACTTACTCGCGAAAAATTGGAGATGAATTAAGCATAACTGTTTAATATATACGCCAAACACGGCCCTCTCACCCTCCTTATTCCACTATGGACATGGCATCTCGCCATGTCCACCATACAACAATCGCACCTCGGCGACACGTACAACATAAGACAAAGCTGCATATAATACTCACTTCGAATAGACCGAGGCCCTTTGCGTAAGGGCCTAAATACCCGGGTGGGACCCTTCACTCATTGGTCCCAACCCTTGGCCACTCACCACTTGACAAGTGGTGGCCACCCACATCTGAGGAATGTGGGTGCAGGGGTGGGCGTGGGCGACATAACCGTTTTTAGGCCGTTACATCTCCCCCCTTAAAAAGAATGAAAGCGTACAATACGGCAAACAAACAATGTAATCGAAAAATATATCAATTAACGAAAACCGCAAAACAGGTGTTGGCAGGTGAGGGCGTGTGAACCGCAGGGCACCCACCGAGTGTCCAACACCCGATCCCATAGACCAAGGCCCCTGGGGTAAGAACCCACTCACCTGTCAACCACCTAACGAAATAACATTGTACATGCAACTGTAATTTGTGGCACATCACCATTATGCCACTTAACAAACAACGGGTGTCCCAACGCTCGTGGTGGCACATGAATTCGTATGCGGACAAATATCACACAAATGAAAAAATGATTTAAACGAACCGGAACCAACCGGTTGTATATACCCGACCCAATGGAGGAGATGGTCTCCACAGAGACCTGGCCGACGTACTCTCACGTTTCCACTGTCCCCTGTGGAGCACCACCCTCATCCAGTGGGTCGCAGTACGACACCAATGGTGTCCTCGCATACAAAACTGAAAAACGAGAATGTAAATAATCAACATTCAAAACGAAGCCCCGTGGCAAAATTATAAACAATTGCACGGTTTACAAGCCCGTGCAGTACTTAAAACCGGTCCACAAAGAAATCCGGTGGCAGCACTCCCTGGATGATGTCCGCCCACCCGTCCTCCAGCTGCATGTCCGGTTCCATCAGCGTGTCAGGGCAACCATTGTCGCCCCCGATGCGGACTTCTGCTCCCGCCGGCACCTCTGGCTGGGCCGTCTCACCGCTGGGCACGGACAGGTCATGATCTTCGGAGTCTGCCAGGACTGCTCCGCGTTGCTCCGAAGTGGTGGAGTAGTCCACCATTTCCCATAGCTTCCTCCGTCAGCCATTCTGATGGCTTAATCAATTTGACACTGTTCGGCGCACGTATTCACACTTGAAACTTTAGACAGGAACTTGCGTGACCTCAGTTGACACGGGTCCGTCACTGTCTGTCTTTAATTTCAGTTTTTTCTGGCTTAGCCTCGCACCACTCCCTTGGGGCCGCTAGCCTCAGTGCACTTTTGTTGAACGTGCGTTAACCCGTTAGTTAGAGATTTGTTAATATTGCGCGTATAATTTTATTAATTATCAGCGCTAATTGCGTATTAATTGATGTTAATTATCAGCGCTAATTGCGTATTAATTGATGTTAATTACGCTAATTATAACGGTTTTTCCGTTTTACGCGCGCCGCCAAGCGGGTCACGCTGGAACTAAGAGCGTTTTCGCTACGGTTTTATCCACGAAATTGGTCATGTGGTCGTGCCTTAAATCGTTCGCTCTGCGTTCGTTTTACGCGAAATCAGCGAAATCGCGTGCCATCCGCATTCTCCACAATCGGATTCAACTTCGTAAGTTGTTATTTATTATAATTACGCTGTTTTTAGGCGCAATTTTGATGTTTTTAGGCATCGACCACGTGTTTTTTTTGGGCCGCCTCGTGTACTCTTTGCAGTCATGCATCGCCTCGCGCCCAGTGGCGCCATCTAGCGGCCAAAACCCGTAAGTCGCGTATTTTGCATTTTTCTCTGTATATGCATTTCAAATTCATTTTGAGAACACAGCTTACGCTGTTTCATCTCTTTCTGAACTACATCTAAGTAGTTTTAATCCTATTCAAGCTTTGCCAATCGGCCTACACCGGTTGCACAGCAGTTTTTTAGGAAATTTGGATTTCCACCCCGCCACCCCTTAAAGCGCACAAAGAGCGACATTATAGCAAAACATTGCAATCCAACTCTAATTCAACAAAATAGGTAGTATGAAACCACAAATAAATCGCAACAATTTAACCAAGGTCACAAGTGACATAAATTGTAATCATTTTAATGTTTTTAAAGGAATTTGTCACCCAGAACCCAACCAGCAATATAGGTGGCAGCACCTCTGATGTGGCTCACACAATTTAATCCGATTATTCTACTAGGTCCATCCCACATTGCCCCGAATGAAAAATTAACACAAGCACAAAAGGTAAGTAACCAAACATAGAATTTCAAAAATTCAAATCATAATAACACCCAAAGTCTCACAAATTTTGCCCACCATTTGAATTTTCACCACCCACGCGAACTTCCGCTTCGGACCCATCCTCTGCAGCCAACAGATGCCCCGGGGTGGTGGAGTCATCCACCACTTCCCACTCTTCCACATCACTGCTGCAGGTGGGAGGGGCGTGGCCAGCATATGGGACAATTTTGTCTGCTGTAGCGTTGCTTGCAAGGCTGAAATATGGTCCAATAAGGTCATATTTGGATGTTAAATCCCGCCAAAGCGTTTGCACCATGTACGAAGCTGCTTGCAATTGGTCTTCTTGATTGTCACAGTACTGATCACACAGGTTGCTTTGCTCATCATCCGTTAACACTGTCCCAATAAATTCGTTCTTACTATTCCACATAACCTTGCCGATAACCTTCACCTCATCAACAATCAGATTTCGTACACCTAGTGGCTTCTTGTGGTTATTTTTCTCTAAGCTTATTGTGTCTTCTGCATATTTCTCCATTTCAGTTTTTAGGTTGGTATTGTTTATGCTAGGGTCTTGGCTGAAGCACTTCACCTGTTTTATCAATGATGATCGTCCAGGTAACTGAAGTATCCCAAAATGCTTCAAAGCATCAAAGGCAGCGGGGCTTCTTGCAAATATCGCTAAACCTGTAGATATTATGTATAAATATATGGGGTGATTACAAATTTTGTAGTGCTTCTTCGTAACTATTGCAAAACTGGAAATTACTCACAATTTTATTTTTGTGATACTCACTTATGAGCAAGTATTTGTGAAAGCCGAAACCTCAAATTCTGCATCAATTAAACATGGTTACACGATATAGTTGAGTACTACTTTGGTATATAATCAAATCGGCGCCCCCAGTTTTTTGAAAAAAAA
>JAVBJR010001161.1:0-2518 GCA_031546965.1 Dysgonomonas sp. | reverse complement strand
ATGCAGCATACATGCCACTTGCATGACTGTGACCTGCATGCCTGTGAGTTGCATGCCTGTGAGCTGCATGCCACATGGATGCGATGTGCAGCATCCAACACATTTTATGCCATATGACTGCAACAGGTGTGCTGCATGGATAAACGAAGGTTGAATTAGGTTTTCCAGTGTAATTGCAACCTAATTTCAATATATAATATGTAATAATGTAATAAAGTGAAAATTAGTGGTGAAATTAATGTGGAATCATTTTTTAAATATAAATAAACCATTCAAATTTTAATTTTTATCAAACGGAGTTTATTGGAAACTTTTTCCCGAGCTTTTTCCATTTTAAAACTTGCAATCGGTGCATTATTCGGTACAATACGGTAGAATTACCTGAAGCGCCACCTTGCGACGACCGGCTGTGTCGACTTTGCCGGTGCAATATCGCCGCTTCGATATAGCCGTATTTAAAACCGTTTGTTTCGACGCGAACTGAAAACTCCGACTGCATCGAAACAACCGGCGCCGTTTCTATGCAGACGGAGTTTCGACTGAAACGGTAACATATATACAGGGTGAACGGAAAGTCTAAGTGCAAGTAATCACTTCCAAACCATTGTAGGTAACCAAAATTTGAATAGGGGGACAAATAGGAAATAGAGGGTTCCAAATACAATGGAGTGTTCCAATTTGTTGTACGACCTTTGCTTCAAAGTCATCCGTGTTCTAACTTTTGAAATATTAAAGATAGAACAAAAAAGTGAATTACTGGCATTGAGAGAACTGAACTGAAAGTCCAAAAACTGTTGCGTCAGAATATTATCGCGTTATGGCCAACATCGCAGACAGATGTAGAGCGATGCAGCGAAACAATTCACAGGGGCTCACAGCCTGCAAATGTAGCACTGCAAACGTTTTACCTTCACTATAAATGCCGTTGTGTGTCATTACAAATATGTAAATACATACGTAGGACATCATTATGTGATAAAACGTTCATTGTGCATTGCATAAAGTCAATGGAAATACTGGCATTTTATTTGCAATATCTTTTGAACTTGCCCAACACTAACACAACAAAACCAACCAAATGAACAATATCCACAATGATTGCAACACAATGGAAGCAAGCTCTACAGGAGATGTTCGAAATGTCTACCATCTTCAGCCAAACACACCTGTGCACGATGGATTAAGCTTCTGTGAACTGCAAGCATAATTTCCACTGGAATACTTCTGTATGCTGTTTCAATTCGATTTGCCAAGTCCATGGGTGTTGTTATTGGAGACTCATACACCAACGACTTCATATGTCCCCACAAGAAGAAGTCCAAAGGTGTTAAATCAGGTGAGCGTGCAGGCCATGCTACTGGACCTCCTCGTCCGATCCAATTGATGTGGAAAATGCCATTACGGTACTGTCTCGAATCGATTGCATAGTGTGCTGGAGCACCGTCATGCTGAAACCATATTGGCCTCCTCGTTAATAATGGCAAGTTGTACACATAGTTTGACACAACACCTTGCAGTATCAGCTCTCGGTATCTGGCGCCTGTAAGGGTCCCATCATAGAACACAGGCCCCATAATATTAGTGCCAAAAATGCCGCACCACACATTAATTCTCCAGTTAACCTGATGTTGTTGTTCAACCTGCCACCTGGGATTAGAATCCGCCCAATAGTGAAGGTTGTGCTTATTCGCCACTCCATCTCGTGCAAACTGGCACTCGTCACTCCACAAGACTTTTAATGTAAACTGGGGATCATCATCAACATTTGCTAGAATCCAATTTGAGAAGTCTGCACGTGGGCCCAAATCTCTAATTTGCAACGCTTGATGGGTGTGAACACGAAATGGGTGAAAGCGGTGCTCATGCAGGATATGTAGCACTGAACTCTGGCCAATTGCAAACTCAGCTGCGATTGCCCTGTTGCTAGCATGCGGATTAGCAGACACAGCTGCTAAAACTGCAGTCGTATGAGCTTCATCGCATGCTGATCGTGACCTACCAGTCCTCGGACGCTGTAGCACACTTCCAGTTTCCCGAAATCTAGTGACAATTTGCTTAAGTGTCTGTCGCGTTGGGTGGCGTCTATCTGGATGCAATTTCTGATACAGTAATGCACCAGCACTAACATTGTGATGGCTTTCTCCGTAACAAAGTATCATGTCAACCATTTCAAAATGTATATACTGTGCCATTGCAGACGGTGAAGTATGAGCAGTACTGCTTGTTTCTCTGTAGCCGTTCCCTTTTGCCGGGGTCGCGGGTCTGAAGGGGCTGGCAGGGAAAGTGGTCATAAAGTACATGCAAGCACGGGTAACAATGAGAACAAACCAGTGAAATCAGTCCTTACCCATTCGTTGCATTGTTTATATATGAATGTGCGAAGCTTAGAGAACAAGATCGATGAGTTAGAGGGGGTGGTACAAATGGAAAGGGTGGATTTAATTGGTGTTACAGAGACTTGGGAGACTGATGCTAGTGTCTTGCGTATAGAGGGTTATACATTCCACAGCAGGGCTAG
>JAVBJR010000087.1:0-2905 GCA_031546965.1 Dysgonomonas sp. | reverse complement strand
GTCTCGAGTGGCAAGTGGGAAGATGAAAGGAGCCAAGAAAATAATTCAGAAAGTAATTCACGGCCCTAAAATGAAAACAAACATCCCAGCTGGAATGGCACTTGCTGGTCCCCCATTGGGCCCCATGTTAGGCCAGGTACTACACTTAATTTCTCATTTTATTATATTATCTATTAACACTCTTATATTTTTTTAACAGAGAGGGTTAAACATTGCACATTTCTGCAAGGATTTCAATGAAAGAACACAACATTTTAAAGAAGGAGTTCCTCTTCCAACAAGGATATCAATAAAAGTATATCATATATAATTTTAATAAAATAATTAAGTTATATTTCACATATTGTATTGCTCACAAACATCCTCTGATAGAATCAAACTATCATTTTTATATTTTTAAAGCAAAATATAAAGTTTTATAGTGGGTCTCAACTCAAGGTTGCAGTAATTCCCTCTTGTTTTCTTGCTTTATGGGGTAAATGCTTACACCAAAAAATCATTCCACTATACAAAGTTCATGGAATATACTTAATAAAGTTAATTGACAATATATTGTTCTCAAAATTCGACCTAATTCGACATAATATGTACATATTATGTGAAATTAATTATTTGCAATCTATGATGTGTGCAATCTTGAGTTGAGACGCACTATATAACTTCATATACAACTGTATTTCGTATAGTGGATTAATATTCACATAATGAACCAAAACTTTTGATTTAAATACATTGAAATTGCATATATATTATATATATTTATATCAATTTCCAGATGTTATTCTAATTACACTTACCTTAATTTCCAAATTTCTAACTGTTATTTACATTCAAATTATTACAGCCAGACAGATCATATGAGATGGTCATCAACACACCGCCAACATCTTACTTCGTTAAACAAGCCGCCGGTTGCTCGCGGGCATCGATGAAGCCAGGTGTCTAAATTAATAAAGATAATAATAATAATTTAAAAATTTGCATTTATAAAATGTATTACATCTCTTATTTCAGGTGAAGACATTGCGGGGAAACTGAGTCTGAAGCAAGTGTACGAGATAGCGGTGATAAAGAGCAAAGACGCGTGTCAGGACTGCGTACCTCTGAGGAGTATTTGCAGGATGGTCGTTGGAAGTGCGAAGTCTTGCGGCATCGAAGTTGTCAGGGATGTTGATGTGGAGGAATACCGTCAGTTCCTACAGGAAAGAAAGGAAATTAATGAAAGGCAGATGGCGGAACTGGAAGAAGCGCGGCAAGCCAAAGTGCTAAGGACTGCGGGTTAATTAAATGAAATGTAACATATAGGTCCCGTTTGATACTGAATTGTGAAACACCAATCTGTTGTTTATTATATTGATAGATAGATAGATAGGATAAGAATGGAAATTATATTTCCTTATTGGCAATCTTGAATAAAAAATAAAACAAAATTTTGCATAGTGTACATATTAATAATTGCGGCTCAATACAGAAAGCAGAGAATGAAATGCAATGACTTTTCCATGTTTTCCATGACCAGCAATGTCTATTATATGAACTTATAGAGTAGTTATGAATTGTAAAGTTATTAATATTAAAATAAAAATGAACACAACAATATAATGATTCAGGGAAAATATTTTCCCTGATTTCTCCAGGTTTTCCAGAGTGCTTAGACTAAATTTCCAGAATATATTATATGCAAGTTAAACTAGTTTTATTACTACAACCATTTTTCTAAATAATTGTAATTTAAAACACATTCAAATTGGATATTACGTATATTTATACAGGGTGGTCCTAAAGTGTTGCCTGTTGAGGAATAACTACAAATTGGTAGCAGATTCGTGGTATATGCCCATATATGAAAACAATCACAAGAGGTGGGCCGATCGCCAAGGCATGTCGGGAATGACCTTGAGCATGATTTTCAAGGCCACTTGAATTATACCTCTGAAACCGTGCGTTTTTGAATCCTATATATAGTTTAAATTGGAAAGTTGTAGAGCATCACCTAATTAGTCAGGAAAGCACGTTAGAATCCTGTTTTGGCTAAGCACAACCACGTACGGAGCGCCACCGTTTCAGCTACGTGTGCATTGCAGGGCAGCCATCGAATGTAGAAATGCCAGAGTACACCAAGTTTCAATTACAATCACAAATGTCACAGATCATTGTAATTCCAAGGTGCGACAATTGCAGTTGCACGATTATCATTGTAAGTGTGTAACAATTCGACGGCTGCCCTGCAATGCACACAAAGCTGAAACAGTGGTGCTCTGTACGCGGTTGTGCTTAGCCAAAACAGGAATCTAACACGCTTTCCTGACTAATTAGGTGATGCTCTACAACTTTCCAATTTAAACTAGGATTCTAAACTGCACGGTTTCAGAGGTAGAATTCAAGTGGCCTTGAAAATCATACTCAAGGTCATTCCCAGCATGCCTCAGCGATCGGCCCACCCTTCTGATTGTTTTCATATATGGGCATATACCACGTATCTGCTACTAATTTTCAGTTATTCCTCAACAGGCAAGACTTTAGGACACCCTGTATATATTTGGCCTTCCTGATTTATGTGTTCGTCTTCAATTGCCGCCCTCGATCACATCATAAACTACTAATTTTCATTAACATAAAGGGCAGTGCTATCAGAATTAAGATATTTATTGTTTAGTTGGACATGCAATAATATACAAATAGCAAATTTTAGATTCTGAACATCTATTCTGTTGATATGCACGAATTGGAGAAGAGAAATTCCTAGAATTAAAATGTGTTGTTTTATGAGTAGTATTACTCTCCAGGCGGCAATTCGAGGCGATACGTTATGCGAACTATTTCTGCACCGTTATTGTATAGGCTGCTTGCATGTGTTATCTAATATTTGAAGAAAGAATTTAGCAGACGTTCATGATATATTGCG
>JAVBJR010000533.1:0-5283 GCA_031546965.1 Dysgonomonas sp. | reverse complement strand
TTAATAGTAGCCCAATGTAAATACAGTTTTTTTTTTAAATTGAAAACCAGTCTGATTTGCATATTTTATTAATGGGCCTCCCCTAACAAAAAATACCGTAGTTTGTGCCATAAAACTGCTGTTTTGCACATTTTTAAGAATGAAAAGTGCCGTTTTATGCCACAAACTACGGTATTTTTCGTTACGCCTAGGCGCTAGGTCGCAATCCAGATAGTATTCGATTATCGCAAAAATTTACTTGCCTTCGATGAGGTTCTGCCATCGCTTTTGCGATAAAACCCGAAACAACGCTTGAAAACACCGAAAAACTCGGGAAAACTACAAGCATACCAGAAAAGGAACGCAACAAAATGGCGGATGCCGAACGAAAAGTGCACCAAAATTCCGCGCATGCGCGCACCAGCTCCTTCCAGGCGGCTATTCACTCGTCAACATGAAACTGCCACTCCTGAACCGAAGGTTCTATAGCTCATTGGCTCAACACACCTGAAGGCAATCCTGGTCACCGTGTACGAGAGCCGTAAGCAGCGACCTCACCAAGCATTCTCCCGTGTCCACGTAATCAGAGTTCCTGTCCAGGCTCTTGCCAGCTCTCAGCTTCTGCAGTCGCAGTCTCAGCTTATCTCTTACGCGTGGGAATACGGACTCTTGGACAAAGAGTCGAAAGTTGACGCTGGGCTGCTGCTGCTGTGTAAGGAACCGGAAATAATAAAACCCAAACGCGAAGGATCAGATAAGTATTACTCTCAAATGATCTTCAAGTTAACGCACCGTGACAACTGATCCGTCAACTCTGCACATTGCGTTCACAACGCCCTCCACGGCACTGTCCAAATCCGCAGACTCGAACACGACGACGACCAGTTGCCTACGGATGGTGACGGTCACATCCGGAGGTCTGGGAACGATCTCGGCCGATTTCGCTTGAACGAGCCTTGCCTTCTGTGTGGCACCACAGAAATAATTTCAAGATAACTAAACAGTACACAAACTCCCATCGCATCGTTCTCTGGCAGATTGAACCTCGAGTGAGCCGATGAACACGACGCTGTCCACGTTGTCATTTATCGCCATTCCCCATAACGGCCACTGACAGACGGCAACATGCAGACTGCCATCACCGAACCTGTCCCAAAAAAGGTCCCACACGTTATAAATGTACAAACAAAAATCATACGGTCAACTCCGCTTATAACGAAGTTGAAAATGCAAGCCAATTACAGTCAACTCCGCTTATAACGAAGTTGAAAATGCAAGCCAATTAGGTTCGATATAAGCGGAGTTCGTTATAAGCGGAGCTGCACATAGGGAAAAACTTTGTTTAACGCACTCAAAACAGTGCGTAATTAGCGAATTTCGTTATAAGCGAGTTCGTTATAAGCGGAGTTGTGTAGGTTCGATATAAGTGGTTGTCGACTGTAGGTTCGATATAAGCGGAGTTCGTTATAAGCGGAGCTCCACGTAGGGAAAAACTTTGTTTAACGTACTCAAAACAGTTCATAATAAGCGAATTTCGTTATAAGCGAGTTCGTTATATGCGGAGTTGACTGTAGTTTCGATATAAGCGGAGTTCGTTATAAGCGGAGCTGCACATAGGGAAAAACTCAGTTTAACGTACTCAAAACAGTTCGTAATAAGCGAATTTCTTTATAAGCGAGTTCGTTATAAGCGGAGTTGACTGTATCTCAATTTTCTCTACATACAGGGTGTTCCTAAACTACCTGTACAACTTTTTTGTGGGTGATACAGCGGACACCATGATAAAAAGTTTTTGCCAAACAAGGTGGGGTCGCAAATGCCGCCTTTCACTGATGGTCTATGTCCTTACCATTCGGTGTTAGTACATACCTGGTCCACCGAGTACCCTAGCAGCGAAAGGGGGCATTTGCGACCCCACGTTATTTGGCAAAAAATGTTTATCATGGTGTATCGCCCACAACAAGTGGTACAGGTTGTTTACGAACACCCTGTATATATACATACACACCCAGCTTCGGTGCACAGTTCCGCAAACAGCAACAGTGCCAGGTTGACGTAACATTGCGCGCTGCCAGAGGTGACCACCGGTTCCAGGCATACGACGGCGGCATTACCGGCCGCAAGGATTGGCGCTAGCTTCAATGTCAGTAGTTCCAACTCGGATGTGGAAGGCAAGCTGGCAAGGACCACACCTGAAATGCAGCTCAATTAAAAGAATATATAGTGATGGTATAAAGTTAATTTTTAGCGGCTTGCAACTGAAATTAAAGCACACCTTGTGGGCTCCAGCTGCCCCGGTTCCTGCCGTCAAAAAGCAGTTCGGAGTAACTGGCAAACTTCTGCATGTGTTCTATAGCCTTTGGTAAGGAATTGTCTCTGACTCTGCGAAAGGCCCGACCCGTGGACTTGCTCTCCAGCACGCTCAGAAGATGCACATTGTCCTCCAGTAATTTAACGATGCTTTAGAAAATGAAACCATTTGAATGACAACACCAATCGAATGATGGCAACCGGAAGTACGTGTAATATAATAAACGTACCGATTCCAACACTTTCTGCGGTCTTCAGGAAAAGGGTAAACTCTTAGGGCAAATTTCCTGGCACTCGACAACGTCTCGGCGATCTTCTCCGTGGTAGCGCACGCAAGATTGACCAGATATTCGTTATCCTCCGGGTCCACAACATTAACAACGGCATCACCTTCGACGATCACCGGACATTTTCGAAACGCGTCCATTTCGATGGAACGAGTTTGCAGCCAAACCTGTATTTCAAAATCGGAGTTTTCTATACAATTGCAACGCAAACGGAAAGGGGTCGCAATAACAAAAACCTTGGCGATTCTCTCGTCCTCCATCGCAATGTCGTAGCGCAACGTCGAAGACTCGGCGATGTCTTGATGATCAAGTTTTATAACCGAGTTCATAGCGTCTTCTTGAATGGAATGCGAAGGATGTCGATTTCATTCGAACATCGATCATAGGAACCGAAATAGCGCCATCTACCGTACCGTACCATTATTACAGCGCAGCAACTATACAACGACAGCGCTGTCGCCATCTAGCGAGAATTTCCAACACTAATTTAGAAGGGGGGTGCCGATACGAGACACGCCCCTTTCAGGGCGTCGGCTGTGACGTAATCGCTTAGACGTTCGCCGCATATGTGCATATGTGCCCGGTCAGTTTATCGGCCGCAACACCGTAAAACGCCCATCGCGCGTTAACTAAGCGTTTATTCAAATAATAACCGTGAACCTAAAAGGTTCAGGACATCGAGTTACATATTAAAATCAACTTTTCCGATGGTACCGACACTTCCGTAAGTTTCACATTTAGATTTGCCGTAACTCTAAGACTGACGCTCTAAGGCGCGATGGGCCGATACCTAGACCGTAACTTATAGACGCAAAAGCAAAGTTCGAGGAAAAATGGCGGCGATTTCGCGCTTGGCCGCTCTCTCTCTCTCTCTATCAAGGCTCTCTATACAGTATTAGAGTCCCTGTATACAGTTACGTGTAGCGACAACTGAAAATTGGACGCCATCTTGTGCCCAACGTTTATTTATTTATATGTACTATTGGTTTTATATGCGTCGCATGTCCATTGGATACCTGTACAGAACCTGTAGTTTGCACCAAATAATATGTAAATGTTATAAATTTATTTTGACTCTATCTGCAATATTATAATTAACCCATACCCATGGTATGGGTTTGGTTAAACTGGTATGGGATTGTGTGGTATGATGTGAACTGGTATGGGTTTGTATGGTATGAGTTGCACCTGGTATGTCTTGGGATGGCATGAGTAGTGGGTGGTATGATACGGCAGAGGTATGGCTTGGGGCAGGATGAACATGGTCGGTATGACCTCGATTGGTATGTAGTGTGCTGCGACCATAGATTTGTAATACGTTCAGGAGTTGTCACTACTCTATACAGTATGTCCCAAAAACAAATAGATACGCTGTATTTTGATCATGCACTGCAATTTGCAGTAATATTTTGCAATAGTATATAACTGTATATTGACTTGGGGATAGAATAAAGTCGACAATTGAACAATTGAACATTAAACCTGTAGGATATATGCGTAAAGTTGATGCCAAAGCGCACTTTGTAAACCTAAAAGTGATGCTAGAAGAAATTGTGCAACATTTGTACATTGTTGCAAAAGTATATAGAAAGGCGTGAAAGTTAATGTTGCAGAATATTATAAAATTGTCTATATTTCTCCATTGAAAAGCGCAATTTAGTCCCGACGCTCTAACTCTGGTCCCCCTTTTAACAAAAGGGCCTTCTCCGCAATCTTAATCCTTTAATTGTCATTGTTCAATAATTGAATAATTGTTGCCCCTGTCACCCTCTCTGGGACCTGCCACAGCAATGTGCAAACAGATTGACTCACTTTTTATATTGTTACAGCTATAGAGCAAAACATTGACAGCAAAAATAATGGAACACAGTTAAAAATATGAAAAGTAAGAAAATGTCTACAATGGCTCTAAGAAGAGGTTGAAAACACTGTGAGCGCAAGGAACCGCTCTGGTAGTTCAGAAACAGTCATCTCTTGCATGATTTTCGCATACTTACAAATATAGTTTTTAGGAAATTATTTGCTACAACTTTGCAGTTGCTTCTAAATTAAGAGTTCATTTAGTGTGGCATCATATGAGATTTGCAGGCTTGAAAGCCCATATCGACCAGTCTGCTACATGTCACCATTTTGGACATGCATTTCTCACATAGTTTCATATGGACTACATAGTTTCATAAATATGAGCTGCAGCAAATAATTTCCTAAAAACTATATTTGTAAGTATGCGAAGATCATGCAGAGATGACTGTTTCTGGACTCCCAGAACGGTTCCTTGCGCTCAGGGTTCGCAACCTCTTCTTAGAACCTTTTCTTACTGTCGATTCATACTTTTAACTGTGTTCCATTATTTTTGCTATCAATGTTTTGCTTTGTTCATTGTTAATCGATATACAGCTTTTTACAAAAAGTGAGTCAATCCGTTTGCACATTTTGATGAAGCATGGTCCTATAGTCAATACCACTCTTGTCAATACATATACCATAATACAGATAAGTAAATTGTGCTTTTCAACGGAGAAATATAGAAAACTTTCTAATATTCTGAAATAACTTTCACGCCTTTCTATCCACAACATGCCGATCTGGCGTTTGCCGTTGACGCCAATAGATGGCGCCGCATCCGTTTGATATAGCGGTGCTGCTTTGTATGCTGGCCAGAATAGCGAGTATAACAATAAAACCGGTTTTCTACGTTAAATAGCGG
>JAVBJR010000493.1:0-3200 GCA_031546965.1 Dysgonomonas sp. | reverse complement strand
ATAACAGCTAGCATTATCAGCATGTATTATCAACATAGTGCGGATTACTCACAACAATCATCACAAAATCCATCAATGAAACGCCTCACGAGTCAATAAAAATTACGATGAACGAGTGAGGAGAAATTATGCTGACCTTATTACGAGGAAAACAGCGCCAGCCAAGAGGATTATCGAAGTTGGGAAGAAAAAATATCGATCGGAAAATATTATCGATAAAGCTTGCGGATCGAGTTGCGGATCAACAGATGCGCTTGAATTATTGCGGATCCAGCCAGTATAAAGGAAACAGTGACATCTGGTGACCGGTAGCAGAACTATTTCATGCATTAGGGATGAGGGCCGAATGGAAATCCGTCAATGCCGAGGGGTGATTCGGTGATTCACTAGCAAATAAAGTGTGCACTATGATGGCCCAAAACCGCCAATCGCAATAACGCCGATGTTTATGTGTACACCTTTCATATTTAATGTTTTATATACGTTTTAAAGTGAAAATCATGTTCATTATTTAATATTAAAATCAAACTAATTTACATTTTAGTATAAAACACATTTCAAAAACGAAGTCATTTCCATTTCAAAAACCAAGTTTTTTGGGTACTAAGTTTATTAAAACCATGAGTTCATCGTGACCATTGGGCCCTTTGGTTTCCATAGTGACCATTGGGCCCTTTTGGTTTCCATCGTGACCATTGGGCCCTTTGGTTTCCATCGTGACCTGATATGGGCCCTTTGGTTTCCGGCGTGACCATTGGGCCCTTTGGTTTCCGTCATGACCATTGGGCCCTTTGGTTCCCATAGTGATCATTGGGCCCTTTGGTTTCCACAGTGACCATTGGGCCCTTAATTTGGTTTCCATAGTGACCATTGGGCCCTTTGGTTTCCATAGTGACCATTGGGCCCTTTGGTTTCCATCGTGACCATTAGGCCCTTTGGTTTCCATCATTACCATTGTGCCCTTTGGTTTTCTTGGACCACTGTATGCTTGGATAAAAAAAATATAAATAAAAAATAATCTAAATAAATAAATGCCTGCAAACAAACAAACAGATCAAAGGACAGACAAAAGATTAGTTTTCTCCGTTTAATAAACGTTCTTTCGAAAAACGTCAGGGAACATAAAAGAACCGCATGGTGTCGAAACGTATTTCGAACTAGTTTTGGTTAGCTGAAGTTAATTAGTTATTACTCGGTCAGATGTTACGGGAGTTACAACATTATAATTGGCCGAGAGAAAACTAACCAAAACTAGTTAGAAATACGTTCTGACACCCTGCGGTTCTTTTATGTCCCCTAATATTTCTCGAAAAAAACCGTTATTTGACGGAGAAAACGCATTTGTTTTCAAACTCGCGGGTTAAATTTCCTAAACTCAGCACCTTGATAACGGCGGCGCTACAGCAGCGCCACCAGCGGATTTCTCCAGGAACCTTCCTCAGAAACTTATGGGGTTTTCCGCAGGGTGTTCCTAAACCTGTCTAGTTGGACTTGGAAGTACACTTTGAACCCATTGGCCGCCATATTGGAAAACGCCAAACTTGTCCTATCGGAACGGGGTTTTCCGCAGGGTGTCCCAAAACCTATCTAGTTGGACTTGGAAGTACTTTGAACTAATTGGCCGCCATATTGGAAAACGCCAAACTTGTCCTATCGGAACGGGGTTTTCTGCAGGGTGTTCCAAAAACTGTTTTAGTGGACTTGGAGACATTTTTAACCCATATTTTAGTCACTTAGGGCCTCCATATTGGAAATCACAAAAGTTGTGAAATTTGAATGGGGGTGCAGTGTGTTCCAAAACCTGTCTAAGTTCACTTGGATGTACGTTTCATCTATTTAGGCACTTTCGGACGCCATTTTGAATATCACTAAAGTTGTAATATATGAACGGGGTTACGCGAAAGGGGGTCGGTTAGCAACAACGTATGGTAAATAAACATGCACTCATCCAACACCCCTTTGCACACTTCAACCCACCCAGGGAAACGTCAAACGTGCACTATATGTTACCGAGGCAAAACTAATTAACCTAACCTACCCATACTAGTTTTGCAATACGTTTTGACACACTGCGATTCTTTTATGTTCATGTATGTTTTGAAAAAACCCTTATTTAATGGAGAAAACGCGTTTATTAGCCAAACCAAAGCAAAACAAAAATGTGATTCCCTGCATAGCATTGGCGGTTTTGGGCCATGAGTGTATGGATGCATTTTCATTTCAGATTTTGCATTGGCGGTTTTGGGCCATGGACTACCGGATGCATTTTCATTTGAGTTTTAAAATTAATTTTAAAATGGAAATGGGTTTAATATTAAAATGAAAATGATTTTCACTTTACAACGTATAAATCATGAAATATGAAAGGTGTACACATAAACATCTGCGTTATTGCGATTGGCGGTTTTGGGCCACCATAGTACGGTTATACAATGAAACTTGTGTATATGTTGACCACTTGCGGTTCTAAAAAAAATCTGGTCAACTTTTGCAAGTGATCAACATACTTCAAAAGTGGTTAATTTCGCGGTGGTTTTATTGTTGATATATTCGCGCCACTTAAATGTATAGGGAATAAAACCGCCGTGGCGAAATTAACCACTAATTTTACAGTACGTATTTCAAAATGCATAGGAAGTGAATATGGTTCACTATACTACTTACACATTGACCAATTGGCTGATGACGTCACAAAATACCCCTATATGACCAGGAATTGCAAAGAAATTCTTACCTGGGGTTATTCCTTACCTCTCTTATGATGATGTCAAATTACAGGACAGGAAATTGTCAACGGAGCAATGTTATTTTTCCAAATTTCTTATACAGTGGTCAACTGTTCAGGTTTAAACACATTATAAAAGTATGGCAACTTGTTATAAAATGCACGGATGGTCAGGTTAAAGAGGGTCACTTCTATGTAAATCCTATGGGACTTTTATGTTCCATGAAAAAACTATCAACTTTGTCAGGTTTTTTGGCATGTGTTGATGGCCAAGTTCTCAGGTTTCACTGTAATAGAATATAATAAATTTAAAAGAAATGTGTAAATGATACATATGTTTTCCATGAATGTTATTTCAGTACATTGCATATGCAGGATGTTTTCGTACTATGATCGAGTAATTCTATGAACTTTGGTAGCACTAATAATAAAATGTAATTAAACCCATTGACAATTTATATGGTAACTGTAAACC
>JAVBJR010000082.1:0-8533 GCA_031546965.1 Dysgonomonas sp. | reverse complement strand
CTGTTTGAGCGCAAATAAAATAAGACTTTAAATGTTGTCTTCATAGGTCATCAATTTTTTGAATTACAAACTTAATTTTTGAATTGTAAATAATTGAATATTATGATTGACTAAACAGCGCAATATCAAAGACTTATTGCTTTAATCGTTACCCTTTTTGAGAGAGATAAAATGGGTAACGGTTTGGTAACGATTTTATGCGTTAATATGCCATTTATCTGTCTCTGATGTGTTACCGAATAAAATAAAAAAACCTCAGAAAACATTGATTTTCTGAGGTTTATCCTAGGTTTTACCTAGATTTGTCTTACTTGTTTGTGATCCCGCTGGGGCTCGAACCCAGGACCCCATCATTAAAAGTGATGTGCTCTACCGACTGAGCTACGGAATCGACCTAATGGCTTTTCTACAAAGCGAGTGCAAAGGTAGTATTATTATTTAAAAGATAAAAATTTTAAAAGATAAAAAATCTCTTTACTAAGAGAGTTTATATATAAAAGGCTATGAACTAGCTATTACTAGAAACAAATTAAATATTACCACAAATTCGGATAGACCCCATTCTTCAATTACTGCAGTAAGAGTCACCCCTTGAAAAGCAGTAATTTATTTGGATAAGAGGTTTATTTTCACTTTCTTTATCACATCTTAAATTTGATATCACAATACTCACACTTATGACAAAAAAGTTATTAACTCTTATTCTACTATTTACTGCCCTGACTCTCACATCCAAAAATGTGATTATCCAGAATCCGGCTTACGAATTGAAAACATCGGGCATTGAGAACGTCACACGGATCAAAATCACCAAAAATGAAATGCGTCTGCATGTGCACATTACTTTCGCTCCCAATCATTGGGTGTCTTTTAGCAAAAACAGCTTTATTCAAGATACAGAAACAGGCAAGAAGTTTTATGCCTCCCGCATGGAGAACGGCGAATTTGATAAACAGATTTATATGCCTGCTTCGGGAGACTCCGCTTTTGTGCTTGTCTTCCCTAAATTAGACAAGCTAGTGAAGAAAATTAATTACGGAGAGGGTGACGAAACTTCCATTTATGGGATATCCCTCGATCCAAAAGTGAAGCAACAGCCGAAACCTAAAACCGTCCCCGCCGAAGTACAAACGTGGATGGAGCAAGAAATATCCAAAGCTAAAAGACAAATGAACATTGATTTGGAATCTAAGGATTTCTTTTCCCCCGACTCTATACGTATCGTTGGATATATTAAAGGATACGATCCACGGGTAGAATTTACAACCGGGATTGTCTATAACAAAAATGAATTGACTAATGAAAACTCGCCTACAATAGTTCAAATACATCCTGATGGACGATTTGAGACAACACTGTCAGCAAACTATCCCATCAGGCGACTCATCGCGTTCAACCGTACATATATTGACTTTTATGCAGAACCGGGGCAGGCACTGGCAATAGTTCTTGATTGGGAAGATTTCCTTCGGAACGACCGCTTCAGAAACAGGCGCTACTCCTTCGAGTACACACAATTTATAGGACCTACAGCGCAGATTAATCAAGAGCTGGCTTCTGCCCAAAGAAAACTGAATGAACTGCCATTGCCCCAAGTTTATCAGGCGATGGACGAAAAATCGCCGGAGGACTTTGTGGAATACGTAAAACCTTTTGCTGAACAAATTCGCACGCAGACCGAGCAGCTATGTGCCGGTGAAGGGTGGACGCAAACCACGCAAACCATTTTGAGAAACGATTATAAAATACAACATGCAGGATGGTTGCTCGACTATGATATGAGCAACGACCGCCGTGCGGAAGGACAAAAACCATACGTGTTACCCGATGATTATTTTGATTTTCTGCGCAATCTTCCTCTCAACAGTCAATCTATACTTACCGCAAGCACTTTTAGCTTGTTCATCAACCGCTTCGAATTTTGTAGTCCACTAGCTAGTGCTCAAAATCAGGTATATAAACAAATGATGCCACAAAAGTCTTATTACCAGTACTTATTCGAAGAATTAAATCTTCCGAAAACAGAAGAGGACAAGCTCTATCTATCAGCCTTGGATTCCTTGAACATCAAACTCAATCTGCCAAACATGACCGAGGAGAAGAAAAAGGAAGTATCGGGTAATTACCATCAATTATATGCAGAGTTTAACGAACGATACAAAATACATTACGATAAGTATAAGAAGAAATATCTCGACACTGTAAGGGAAATGACCCGAGGTGAAATAAAGATGGAAACACTCACCTTACAAGACAGTATAGCCCGTCAATTAAGTATAGGTTCCAGCCTAATTTACGACATCACTAAAGTACGTAACTTAGATTTCATGTTCAAAAACGGAAGCAAAGACGAAATGAGAGAATACCTGAACCAGTTAGAAAAAGGTATAATCAACACTTATTTGGTGAACGAAGCAGAAAGATTATACGCCAAGAACTATCCAGATGCTCCCAAGGTAGCGTACGATCTCCCCTCGGGTAAAGCTGCCGACACCTTCCGGAAAATTATTGAGCCACACAAAGGAAAGTTTCTTTTTGTAGATTTTTGGGGGACTTCCTGCGGTCCATGTATTCATGGCATCCGGTCGATGAAAACAACTCGTGAGAAGTATAAAGAGAGTGAAGATATTCAATTTATCTTTATCACATCAGAAAGCGAATCACCAAAGAACGTATATGACAAGTTTGTTGAGCAACAAGGTTTGAAAATCACCCACCGGTTGAATTCGGACGACTATCTGTATTTACGGGAATTATTCAAATTTAACGGCATTCCGCGTTACATTTTGGTAGATAAAGAGGGGCGAATTATGGATGACAATTTTCAAATGTATCTATTCGAAAATAAATTACCGGAGATATTAGAGAAGAAATAGCAACACCTACAAACTATTTTCATAGAGAACAAAAAGCAAGTAGAAGAAACTATCTCTTGGTACGACATATGATATGTTGGCTCACTGATATGAAAAAAAACGTATAATAAGACATCCAATCAAAATAGGAGTGAGAAATTTTTCACTCCTACATCTAAAAATACAACACCTTACTCCACTTTTATTAAACACAAAAATTCTAATCATCAATAATTCTGCTACTTTTGTATTAAACAATTTACTGTAGATAAAAAACAGTAAACTTATAAACTTTTGAATCAGAGTGTTTAGGTATAAACAGATCGCAATGGGTGTCATTATTGTGGCAATGTTGGGGTGTTCTTCCAAAAAGAACACATACACAACACGTGCCTACCATGCCATAAACACCAAGTACAATATTTATTTTAACGCAAACGAAGCCTATAAGGCGAACTTAAAATCGAAAGAAGCTGGTTATAAGGATAATCTGTCACAAATGATATCCATATATCCCAACCCCGAAGTAGAAGAACTAAAACAAAATACGGGAGGAAGCTTTGATGTCACCGTAGATAAAACTACAAAAGCAATAAAACTCCATTCGATACGTACAAAACCGCAACGTGATGCCGGAAAGAGAAAGAATCAAGAATACCAAACCTGGCTAAAACAACAGGAGTTTAATCCGTTTCTAAAAAATGCGTGGTTGCTGTTAGGTAAAGCCGAATTTCAGAACGAAGATTACCTGCAATCTGTATCCACATTCCTGTATATCACCCGTCTTTACAAAGAAAGTTCCGATGTAGTAGCCGAAGCTCGAATATGGATCGCCAAAGCATACACGGCTATAGGTTGGTTTTACGAAGCCGAAGATACATTCTATAAAATGAAACTTGCAGGAGAAGTACCCAGCGACTTATCTGCCGAATATAACAAAGTATATGTAGACTTTTTGATCAAGAGAAAAGAATACGAAAAAGCAATTCCCTTTCTTGAGCAAGCTATCCAAGATGAGGGCGATAGTTTTCAAAAAACTCGCATGAAATACCTGCTCGGGCAGTTATATTCAGACACTCACAATCAAGAAAAAGCATTTCAAGCATTCGAAAGTGTTACAGGATTAAATACACCCTACCTATATTCGTTTAATGCTAAGATGCAGCAAGCATCATTTGTCAACAATACAAATAAACAACAAATATTATCCTTACTCACCAAAATGAGTAAAGACCCTAAAAATAAGGAGTATCTCGATCAGGTGCATTATGCTATCGGAAATATTTATCTAAATGATCAAGATACCGTAAAAGCAGTAACCGAGTACGAAACAGCAATAAAAAAGAGTACCCGGAACGGTTACGACAAGGCAATAAGCCAAGTTGCATTAGGAGACATTTATTTTGTAAAGCAAAAATATGCTCTAGCCCAACCCAACTATTCGGAAGCATTGAGTGGCATAAGTAAAAAACACGAAGCATATCCAAGAGTGGATCTCCGATCGGCGGTACTAGACGAATTGGTGGTTCATATCGAAGCTATTCATTTGCAAGACAGTCTCCAAGAATTGGCACAAAAACCGTACGACGAGCAAGTGGCAGTAGTCACCAAAATAATATCGGATCTACGGAAAAAAGAAGAGAAAGAAAAGAAAGAGCAAGAGCGAATTGCCAAAGAAAATAATACAGAGTTGCCTCAAAGTTCAAACAGCCAGTTCTTTGAACAAAGTGCCCCCAATATTCCCACAGGACCAGCGGTAATGGGAGGTAACGGATCGTCATTCTATTTTTACAACCCTCAATTAGTTAGTCAAGGGAAAGTAGCCTTTCAACGGAAATGGGGCAACCGAAAACTCGACGATAACTGGCGTAGACGCAACAAACGTGTAACGACTTTTGATGAAGGCGACATTAGTGCAAATAACAATCAAGCAGTAAATCCCACTCCTCAAGATTCGTCCAAAACAGTACAATCGAAAGTAGGTGGAGCCGAAAAGCAGGATCTATACTCGCCCGAATTTTATCTGCAACAAATACCGATGACACCCGAAGCCATCGCAGAATCGAACGAAATTATAGAAAATGCCTATTTCAATTTAGGGAAAATATACAAAGACAAACTAAACGATTATACCCTGGCTATAGATGCTTTTACTACCAATCTTTCACGTTTTCCTAATGGTACAAACAGGGAGGAGATCTATTATCAGTTATTCTTGATCTATTTGAGACTGGGAAACAAGGAAATGACCGAATTATATAGAAGTTACCTTCTCAATACATTCCCCAAAAGCACATATGCTGCTGCATTAGCCGATCCTAATTACGAATGGAATCTTAGAAATATGCACCAATTGGAGGATAACCTCTATCAGCAAACATATGAGGCGTATTTGGCAGCAAATATAAAAGCGGTAAGAGCCAATTATCAATCGATGAGCGAGAAATATCCGCTTTCGGCATTGATGCCTAAGTTTACATTTTTGAATGCGCTCACTTATGCTCAAACAAATAATCCCGACCAATTCAAAACAGAATTACGTGCGCTGGTTGAGAAATATCCTAAATCGGATGTTACCCCATTGGCTTCGGATATGCTGAAAGGCATTTTAGGAGGTAAAGCCCTGTCGTCCGATTCGTCTCCGGCACGTGGTATGATTTGGGATATGAAATTTGGAACAGGTGAGAATCTCGAAGAAACAGCAGGGGTAGACTTTGTTGCCAATCCCGATGCCGAATACATGCTTCTGTTTATCTACAAATCGAAAACTATCGATAAAAATCAGTTGATATATGATGTTGCAAGTTATAACTTCTCGAACTTCGTTTATCAAACTTTCGACTTGAGTTTCACCGATGCCAATTCATTAGAGATATTGCAAGTAAAAGGCTTCAAGTCGTTGGCAGAAATAGAAACTTATGTTGATAAAGCTTTTGAGAAAAATTCACTGATGTCGGAACTCGACCCGTCCATAATACCCCTACCCATATCTACAGACAATTTTGTAGCATTGATGAATGGCAAGAGCCTCAACGAATACTTCTTATTTTTTGAGAAGAATTACACCAAAGAGATGGTTAAGCTCATCATGTACTGGAATCAGCAGAAAGCCAAGAGTGAGGCAACGCCGGAAGAAAAACCCATGCCGGAAGTGAAAGCTCCTGTTGTAGAAAAACCAAAAGTAGAGACAAAACCTGTTGAAACCATTCCGGTAAGACCACCTGTGGCTCCTCCTGTAAAGAAAGAAGAACCTAAAGCAGATGAAAAAGAAATAGGTGCAAATGATATCTTATCTGACGATCAGATAGAACAGACAGATGATGTGATCAATAAAACAATTGACATTATAAACAATCCTGTAGACGGACTGAAAAACCTGTTCAACTCATCGAAAAATAAACCTAAACTGACTAAAGAGGAAAAGGCGGCACAAAAAGCAGAAAACAAACGCCTCAAAGATCTTAAGAAACAACAAGATGCCAAAGCCAAAGTCGATGCACAGGCTTTGAAGGATGCCGAACAAGCAAAAATTGACTCGATATCCAATGCCGAAAAGCAAAAACAGGCAGCCGAGCAAGCCGCAATAGATGAAAAAATAAACGAAAAGAAAAACGCAGCTAAAGCCAAAGAAGAAGCACGCGAAAAACGTCAGCAAGAACTCAAGGACAAACAAAAAGCTCAAGAAGAAAAGCTAAAAGAGAAAGAACGTCTTCGCAAGCAACAATTAAAAGAACGTGAGGCTGCCCGGAAAGAAAAAGAACGACTGGCAAAAGAAAAAAAGAAACAAAAATAAACATCCTCCTATGAGGATTTAGAACAATAGAATAATCAACAAATCGTAAAAAAATATGGGAACAACAACCAGTTCATGGAAAAAAACTTTTGCTAAATTATTTATTTTTCTCCTTATAATAGTCATTGGGGGCTTTATCGTATACTTCTACCTGCCTTATGGAGACAGTAGCGTAAAAGCCGGTGAACTCAATTATGTGATGCACAAAGGAGTCATATTTAAGACATACGAAGGCAAACTAATTCAAACAGGTATAAAAACCGGAACAACGGGCGGCTTACAGTCTAACGAGTTTGAGTTTTCGGTTGAGAACGAAGAACTAGCCAAAAAATTGATGAATATGGCAGGACAAAACGTAAAATTACATTACAAGGAATACTTCGGGTCGTTGCCTTGGCGTGGTTATACCCGTTTTATTGTAGACAGTCTTGTATCGGTAGATCCAAAACCCAATATGCCTGTTGACCCTAATTATCCGATAGGGCATTAAATCATCGAGCAATATAAGAAAGACTGCTCCTAACTGCAAATGCGAAAAAGCGTTTGATAACAACAATACATAATTTATAAAAGGCAGAATACTCATAAATAATGACTGAGGACTGCTTTTGAGAGATGAGACAGAGCAGAGCCCTGTCTCTTATCAAAGTATGCCACTATTAAACAGAAACTTCGTACTATAGCAATCTAGCGTTTAAATAAATGCTTTTGCTTGGAAAATGTTTCAAAAATTATCACTTTGTAAAAATAAACACAAAAATGTTTTCATGATAACACAAATAAGTTAACTTTGCCAATTGTTTAATAAAAAGGAAATACTTAGCTATCTTTATATGAGTTATTTAATAAAACCGAATCAGTATCATGCTTTGCTCAACTTGCAACAAACAGAGTTAGGCATAAAACAAATAAAAGACTTTTTTCAACAAAATCTGGCATCCGAACTTCGACTTAGAAGAGTTACTGCTCCCCTGTTCGTATTAAAAGGGATGGGTATCAACGACGATTTGAACGGAGTGGAACGTGCGGTGACTTTCCCCATAAAAGACATGGGCGATCAGTCAGCCGAGATTGTACACTCGTTGGCAAAATGGAAACGATTGACCCTTGCTGATTACGGAATAAATGACGGATTCGGAATATATACCGACATGAACGCTATTCGTGCCGATGAAGAATTGGGCAACCTGCACTCTCTTTATGTCGATCAATGGGATTGGGAAATGGCAATATGTCCCGAAAATCGTACAATCGATTTTTTGAAAGGAATTGTAAGGCGTATTTATGCGGCTTTGGTTCGTACCGAGTTTTTGGTGTATGAAATGTTTCCTCAAATAAAACCTATTTTATCGAACGAAATCAAATTTATTCATTCCGAAGAATTATTACAACTTTACCCTAATCTTACCGCTAAGGAAAGAGAAGATAAAATAGCAAAAGAATACGGAGCTGTCTTTATCATTGGTATTGGTGGAGATTTAAGTAACGGCGAACCTCACGACGGGCGTGCTCCTGATTATGATGACTGGACTACTTTGGATGAAAAAACCGGATATAAAGGTCTGAATGGAGACCTTATTGTTTGGAGTCGCATATTAGACCGTTCTATCGAATTGTCATCCATGGGAATCCGTGTAAATAAGGAGGTGCTTCTTGAGCAATTAAAAATAAAAGGACAAGAGTCTAAAAAAGACTTATATTTTCACAAACGTTTGATAGAAGGCACATTGCCTTTGTCGATAGGTGGTGGTATCGGACAATCGCGTCTCTGCATGTTCTTACTTCGTAAAGGACACATTGGCGAAATACAAGCAAGCATTTGGTCGGAAGATATGCGTGTGGAAGCCCAAAAATTGGGTATGCCGCTGATTTAGCATCTCACCCC
>JAVBJR010000822.1:0-8460 GCA_031546965.1 Dysgonomonas sp. | reverse complement strand
CGGAATTAATGACCTTCATTGAAGTAAAATGTTACTAATGATATCCGGAAATTTAAATGAGGAAGGAAAAAAGAGAGAAAATATAGAGGGCGCCTTGTTTCAAGATGGCGTTTGTCCCCGAAACAAAGACCTTAGTTGGATGAGTTATTATTAACGGCGCTCGCACCAATTTCCTTCACCGCCATTGAAGATGCAAATCCGTGTTGCAACTGCGCATGCGCTTCTAGCAAGCTTTCATCAGTGTACCCATTGAGTAGGACCACAATAGCCCAGCTTCCCCTTCGCAGCCAAAGGGTTTAAACCGGAAGTAGCCCCAACCGGAAGAGGACACCCTGCAAGCTAGCAGCAACGTAACATGTAACTACAGTGTAATTCGGATTTCTAACAGGAAAAAGTTCCAATAAGCAAACAAAACAATACATAAATCCATGTTATTTATTTATTTATTTATTTATTTATTTATTTATTTATTTATACAGTACAATTAAATTAGGGGTAGAAACTCTTGTACACAAATTAATTAATTTCAAAATAGTCCTCACTTGATGTATTAAATGATAATCCGACAATTATGACACATAATATATTATTTGCTTTTGCAAAACTTGCTCATTTCATTATGTATTTATTATCATGGATCACGTGACATTTTATACATCAACATTTACTGCGTGTTCGTCACACAAACACAAATGGGTTTTCATCTCACATGGGGCCATTGATTAATCGGACAATTATCCAATCAAACTTTCCCTCGCTAAACGAGCCCAAAGGGTTGATAAATGTGGAGCGCATGCGCAGTAAGCAGTTGCATGTACATATCCTGCAGCGCGTTGATTCATATTAGTGCACGAAGGGTTAATGAATTTCATGCAACTTTTTTCTCTATCAACTTGCCAATGAAGCAACCGAACGATCATTCAAATTGCAAAATGGCATTAATCACCGGCGAACATCACTAATTGGCAAAAATGGGGGTGAAGTGAATGCAGTAGGCTTAACTCGGTGTGCATGTGTGTGTGGGGTACGTAAGCAAGGGTTAAAAGTGGACGTTTACGCCCAAATGTTGGAAATAAAGGGTGGCCACGTGACCCAGGCACAAAAGACACTGAATGAGAAAACATAAATCGATAACGCGTATATATACAACTTGGACGTTTGCGAGCACCATTAAAAAACAACAATGGCCGCCGTAACCAAAGGGTTCAACTTGAGTGTGTATATATGTTTTTTCCCTAATAATTGTTATTCATCATCGTCGCATGTAAAGTAAATGAAGGCGTGTGCATTGAAAAGCACCAGCACCCAATCGACAGGCCATTGCAGGTCTCGCAACATAAATTTCTTATTACTTTTTATTGGTAAACCCCCTCCACCTCCCCCTTTTATCCAATATCAATCAAACTTTGGCAACGGTCAGTTGTATTCAATTTAGCTTATTGTTGTCGTACATATTGAATTTTCCATGGTTCTATTGGTCCACGTAATCCCACGCAAAGGGCCGTTCATCTTTTTCAAATATAAACAGCGAGAACCTGCAAGTATTTTTATTCAACACACCGAAATAAAAGTTTTGTTCTAATTAAAGACTAAACAAGTTATAATTAGACACAAATTAGTCGCAGCAATTTTTATATAAAAATTAATAATTGGTAGCTCATTTACTCGTTTAAAAAGGGATTCGTGGAGATGAACTATAAATAATTCATTGCATTTGCCTAAAAGCCCATTAATCACCACACATAGCACACTGATAAAGGATCGACTAATATGGTAATGAAAATGGCCAGATAAGCGAGGATTAAAAAATATTACGATAATAATAGCCAATTATTCACAAATGTTGTTATAACAGAAAGGTCTATATGCCATTTAAAATCATTGTTCATATACAATTATAACATCATCCTTTAAAAAATTCAAAATGCTTTTATGTTACTTTCCAGGTGAATGGAAATCATGTTACGCCCCCCCCCTCCCCCTTTAAAAAAAGTGAATGAAAAACAAGTCACGTGCTCTGAATAGAAAAATAGCCAAAAAGTCAATACCTAAACAAGGGTGGGTGTAATTTGCATTAAAAATCGCTTAACATTTTTCGACTGAAAAAGAGAACAACAATTGACTGAACCCGATCCAATTAGTGACCGGATAGTCCTATCATCCAATCAATCAAAACCGAGATTAGCAATACGAATACGTCACAAGTTACACAGTTTTCTGGTTTCCACCCGAAATATATGCATTTGAAATGGGCGTCAACTTTCCCCGTAAAGTTACACAAGTAGTAGTAGCAGCTCATAGTGAATTAACACAGCCTAAAATGCGCTAATGTACTCGAATATTTTACGGCCATTCTGTTGGTTATAAATTTAGCGGAAATTTCCTGTCCGGCAAATGACCATCAGACAGAGTTTCCGCTTTAAAGCTATTATGCAAAGTGGTCATTTGGCCGAACGGACCAAGAGATGACCGAAAACTTTGTCTTTCGTGTCAGTTGCGCATTTTCACCCCTTTCGGCCCTTTTATTACAGGCTCCATAACTGATGTCATGCAGCGCCATCACTCAACGCATGCGCATGCGCACCAACGGCACCTCGTGCCAATAAATGGCAAATAGCTCGGAGGGGAATTTGTTGTTGCATCACGCGCATGCGCATAAAGCCCACATTTTTTTCCCACCCTATATTTGAAAAGGTGACACTCGACGAACCATCACCGTAAACAATGGTGCCTGAGTGACGTCCGCGAAACTAGAGTAGGCCCTTCAGCAGCCCATAGTCACGTGACCTCCTCTACATTTCTATATAGGGATGTAACACTGTAGCAGACGACGAGACGCATCCACTTTTTTCTCGTAATATGCTCACATGACGAAGCGAAATCGACACATTCTCCTCCAATAAAGTAATAATGCATACTTGCAGATTGGATGGATGAATGTGTGAATGGAGGGCGCGGTGCACTTTAACTACTCCAGGGATCATCCGGCTCTACAGTTGCAACTGCGCGCCACCTAGCGGCGGCAACGTCAACCATAATCATGAAATATGGGCCCGAAACATTACAAAAAAATCCTCGTGAAAATCCTACAACTGACAATCTGAAGAAAAAAAATTACTATATTTGCAAAATCACATTCTTGATGCAATCCTGCATTGTTCTGAATTATTTGACTATTACAGGGTATCTTAAAAATCACCGTGTAATGAAAATACAGTGAAACCTGTCTATAGGGGAGGGAAACTTTGACTTTTTTGGGATCATAGACTGCATGATAAACGTTGTTTTTTTTTTAAAAAAAAACTTCTCTACATTGAAAAACCTGACTATGGTGGAAAGTTTTTATCCGGTCCCTTGAGATTATGCGATTCCACCATTGACATATTTTACCTGTATAAAATTTCATGTCTTTTCTTGATATCCACGACTATTATACACTAACTAAATTCCATTAAGTTTTACAAAATAGTCTGTGAATTAACACAACAATAATTTTGAAATATTTGAAACTATCCACGTTTTTTCCAGGACCTATTTTTTAAATTCCATTACTTTTCTAAGATATCCATGAATTTCATGACAACAGACACCCTGTATTAATGTAGTGTTGTACTAATAATTACACAAATATTGAGCGAAGTAGCACCAAAACATTGAATGAATAAAAAAAATTAGTGTATTTTTAATGTGAGCAGCGCCACCTATACGTGCACCACTTGAAGCTGCCAACATACCCATTTTCACTGGCCACATTATAGCTGGCAACCAAGGATTCAACCAATGATTCAATATAACAGTCTATTGAATCCTTGTGGCAACCATATAGGTGGAGCGGTTGTATTTCGAAATCCTAACTCCAAATATGCATTCAAATTAGGAACTAAATATAACTAACTTTATATTGGCAAACTAGTTTGTGATGCCGTTTCAGGAAGACACACCTATCAGCTGATTACATTTCACACGCTTCGATACACTGATAAAACCATGTGGCAAACTCGGCAACGTCAATTTACCAATATAATTTAGGGAGTTAGGGATTTTCCCGTGGGGCTTGTCCGTCCGTCCGTGTGTGTTGTTGCGCCATACGATAGGCGTTAACGAGTTGAAGAGTTATAAAAGTTGAAACGTACACCGCACGACGCTCGCACGACGCTTGTATTTACGGACGTGCAGATGCCACGTGGTTACAGTTAGGGAAGAAAAATTGATACGTGGCGAGAACGACCCCCGCAATGGGCTTCACAAGTAAGAGGTTTTTAATTTTTACAATTGATAATATCAATGTATGGACTTGTGTGCACACAATCCAACTGTGCAAGGATTAACTTATAGATTTAATTACATAGATTAAAAACAAAATGAAATAGACCTAAATTAATGTACATTAATTAAATTATAATATATCATATAACATTTATTTTGCCCTGCTTTAAAATGTCAATAACAAATTGTGTAATTAGTAAACCTTTGCTTTAAAATTATTGCAATATTGGAATGGAATAAAGCATTTTTAAAGAAATTAATGCAATTGGAGTAGTGTTGTATTCTGTGCAGCAACTTATTTCTTTAAAAAAAAACAAGTGTGTTTTAGATAAATAAAATTTAGTAAAATGTTTAATAGTTCAAAATCAGGAAAATCATGTACCTGCTTTAGTTTATTGTTCATGCTGTATTGAATTTCTAATTTGGCACACCCAGTATAACCACTACTACATTTAGGTTTGACGAAATCATAAATCCCACAAAGTGCGCATTTAAAAATTATTGATTTACTGAATATTAATTTGCTGTACAAATAAGAACTGCAAATAATCAGTTTGTATTATGCATAATTTGGAAGGTATAATAATAATATGCACTTTTATCAATTGACAGGGACTCAGCTTAGACGTTTATGTCTGAAAGGAGTAGTGAAACCTGAGGACTATTTGATGTACAAAAGATTGTTGCGTTCAAAAAGGCTGAAGTGCACTCAAACATTTAATTTAGATCATTTGTCTCCTGATGACTGTCTGCATTTCCTGCGCTTTTCACATGCGGAAATAATTCGGTTATACAAGGCTTTAAAGATTCCTGAGATGTGTAAAACTGTAAAGGGAGACAAGTTTCCAGGCATATTATAATCTTGTTGTTGCGCGTAAATATTATGAAGTAACCAGTTGCATTTTTAAAAGGAATTGAAGGACTGTGCTTGTTATTGAGAAGATTAAGCTACCCTAACAGACTATGCGAATTGCAGAAGATGTTCTTTAGACCAGTGTGCGTCCTCTCCCGAATTTGTAATTGGACCTTGTTCTTCGTGTATGAACGAGTGGGTCATCTTGTGACAAGTTTAAACCATTCATGGCTGAATGCGGATAGCCTCCGTGACTTCTCCGACGTAAGTGTCAAATGTCCACATTGCAATTATTTCCGTTATTGAAAAATGATAAGACATATTTTTCAGGCTGTTGCTGCTGCTGGTTCCCCATATCCGAACATAGTTGGGTTTATCGATGGGACCGCGAGACCAATCTGCAGACCAGTGCGGGACCAAAAGACACAATATAGCGGTTATAAAAAGCAGCATGTTTTGAAATATCAAAGCATTGTATTTCCAAATGGTCTCATTGGGAGACTAGATGGCCCAAAGAATGGACGTCGTCATGACTCGGCTATACTTCACCTGTCAGGATTGTTGTTGGAACTTCGTCGGAAATTTATATTACCAGACGGCTCATGGTATGCTCTGTACGGAGATACAGGGTATGCTAACCAGAAGTTTATTAAAGTTGGCTATAAGAGTCATAGGATATTGACTGAAAGAGAAAAAACCTTCAATGAGAAGATGTCAGCTCTGCGCATTAATGTGGAATATGGGTTCGGCAAAATATTGCAGTACTTTGCATTTGTAGATTATAAAAAAAATCAAAAAATTCTACTGCAACCCCTGAAGCAAATGTATATCGTCGCAGCAATATTAGCCAATTGTCTAACTTGTTTCCACGGAAGCCAAATTTGTGATGCCTTCGATTGCCAACCCCCTACAATGGAGGAATATTTACAAGTGATTGCTGATGAATAATAGATGTAATTTATTGGGACTTTGGTGCAAATAAACCAATTATACATGTGGTTGAGGCTTCAGGATATTAAACATCATCATCATCATTTCATCTCGCCGCTTGTTTTCTTCATATCGTCTCTTGTCTTCTTCTTCTCTCCTTCTTCCCTCTTCTTCCAGCCTTTTCTCTCTTGTGTATTCCAAGTCTAGATGTTCTGTTGGAAACTTAAAGTTCTTTTTCTTTGCTGTCTTCGGAAGATTTAAACCGCAACATTTCCATATCCATATCGTGCTTTAGCTTTTTCAACACCATTTCCTCTTCTCTTGCCAATGATGTCCGTTTTTTCCGAACACCGTCCGGTTTAGGTGCAGAGTCATTGTTAGCTGTAAAAATATAATTATATCAACAAACAATGTTTATTATGTACAGTATATTGACATTGTGCTTCTAAAACTTTTGTATTATATATTATTTATATTACAGTAAACCCTGGATTTTCCGGACTTCAAGTACACGGATTTCCTATACAATTTTTCAATGCAAGGAACTCCAAGTTTCCTGAAATGTCCTTTTATTTTGCATAATTTTCCATTCGCTGGCCATAATTGCATTTGATTTCTTGCGAACACCTTACTTTTTATATAAATACTGTTATTTAATGGCGTCTGATAATTATCAATATTGATCACATGGAAATGCAGATTAATTGGGAAAATCCTCATGTTTTCTGGACTACCCTCTGGCCCTATTAGTCCGACAAATCGAGGTTTTACTGTACCAATTCCTTACACATTTGAGCCAGTAATTTATCTCTCTCTTCATCTGCTGCCAACTTTTCGCTGCGACGATTGTATGTGCTATCTTGCAGTGCATCACTATCAGGAATAGTTTCAAATCCAATTTCTTGAACAATTGGAATGTTTTCTTGTTCCTGCATTAAAATGATATCGCGTAAAAGGTCTTCCCTCTCCGACTGTTCTACCTCGGTTCCTGTTCTGTAGCATAATTTAATATTTGTATATCTTTTTTTTCCCTTCCAAAATATCATAATATCATACTAACTTCGACTCCAATTCCTCCTTTTTTATCTTTGCAACTAACAAGTCCACTCTCTCCTTAGCTGTACGTGGCTTGATGTCATAGCCATACATAGCTTTCAATGACTTGCATACTTCAGCCCATTTTGATTTGCCTAACTGCCAGGGATTTGAAGAGACAGCTGATTTCAGCAGTTCAATATCCCGAATTATATTGAATACAAATCTTGGTGGAGCCTTCAAAAAAAATCCACATCGTTTTTAATCACTTTACATTCAGTCAAGGTGCCTACAGTCGTAAAATGCCTGAAAAGTCGTGATTTTTCAACAACCCTGACCAGTAATGCATTTTTATGACATGTACATGTTGCAGAACAGTGCAAATGTATTCAGAGTGTTACATATAGCTGTAGATGACAGGAATATTGCTGAAAGTTTTAGGCAGCTAGTAAATACTAATTTTGTGTGAAATACAAACTGTTTTAGATAATAATGTAATAAATCATGTTGCAATTTGTTGCATAAATGGTCATTAAACAACTGGAAAAGTCACAAACATTTGTCAGATGTTCTCAGTTAATACCATTTTAATTTGGTGTTTTAGCAATTCAACAGCACCACTTTTGAGTTTCTTAAATCGTTTACAAAATGCTTAAATAAATGTTATAAATCCACACAGAATTGTTTAGCATTGCAAACTAGTTTTAAAACGTTTTATACCTTTCCTGGTTTGGAAGTTGATGATGGTGGCTGCAGTGGATGCTGTGGCTGCAATGAATGGTCATTGAACTCCTGAAAAAATACATGCAAGTTTTGCTAAAAAAATTTCCCACCAAAAATTTCAAATTATTATCTATTTCATTACATTAATTTTACTATTTGTTTACCAATTTAACTGTTTTAAATAGTTTTATACCTTTCCTGGGTTCGAAGTAGATGATGGTGCCTGCATTTCCATGTGCGTCTTTAACAACGTGCAGATTTCCGGCCACGACCTTGCCAAACGGCGAAAACCACGACCCCTTTCACGTGCAGGACAGAATTCCAATGAAAGGGGTGGAGTTTCCGTTTGGCCTTGCACGGCAGCCGATGCGTTGCATTTTTCCCTAATTGTGTACCTCCGTGACGTACAACGTGTAAAAAAGGGGAGGAGCCATCCGTAGATGGCAACGCACACCACCTGGACGGACGGACGGACAAGCCCCACGGGAAAATCCCTAACTCCCTAATAACGATGGTGGCCCACGTTACTCATTGGCATTTGCAGAAAACGCAAACTGTAAACTCGTATCAACACCCGGACCAGGGTATTCATCAGCCGAGCGTATTCATTGGGGGCGGGGCTTCCAAACACACAGCCAATCACACCCTAGTAT
>JAVBJR010000124.1:0-51845 GCA_031546965.1 Dysgonomonas sp. | reverse complement strand
GAGACCTTGGTTTGCATATCGTAATCAAAAAACCGCGAAGTTTTCTTTACAAGATACTAAAAATCAAGGTCTTTTCCTAATATTTTACCACTAATGTATTGATTATTACAGAATTGTATTTTTTGTCATGTACTTAGATTTACAATATATTCTTAAAAAATACCTAACACGATAAAATATGAAGACACCATTGACCCTAATTCTACTTTTTCTGTTCACCATTACAGGATGGGCTCAAGAGCAGCGATCGCCTAATATTCAGGTGAATAATCTCAGTAAAGGAGAAAGTCCGGTAAGGATATCGGATGTAAAAATCGATGTAAAAGTAATAGGAGGATTGGCTGTGACTACTGTCGATATGACTTTCTATAATCCCAATAACCGTATTTTGGAGGGAGAATTGCAATTTCCCCTAGCCGACGGGCAATCAATCTCCCGTTTTGCCTTAGACATAAACGGAAAGCTTCGCGAAGGAGTTGTTGTAGAGAAAGCTAAAGGTCAGGCAGTGTTCGAATCTACTATTCGTCGCAAAGTAGATCCGGGATTGTTAGAAAAAACTGTCGGCAATAATTTTAGGACACGGGTTTATCCTCTCCCTGCAAAGGGAACACGCCGTATTGTGATTGCTTATGAACAAGAATTAACTAAAGGAAATAGCGATGACTATCAGTTTTTCCTCCCTGTTGAATACCAAGATGTACTCGATAATTTCGACCTGAACATTGCAGTACATGCCGATGGACAGAAACCCAATGTAGAAAAAACTCCTTGGGGCAATTTTTCTTTCGATAAATCGGGAGAAGCTTACTTAGCATCTTATTCGGCAAAAAAATATCCTGCGAAAGGACAATTGGTATTCTCCATACCTGTAAAAAACAAGAAACAGTCTTATATAGAAAAAGGACAAATAAGCAGCGATGCGGTATTTTATGCACAAGTTTTACCAACACTCACAGACCAAACAAAGCAAGCCCTCAAGAGTATAGCACTCTTTTGGGATGCTTCGGCTTCTATGAGCAGCCGAAACCTGCCGTTGGAGATGGAGTTATTGGATAGTTATTTTAATGAAAACAAGAATTTGTTGGTCGATCTATATACATTTAACTGTATTGTAGGTAAAGTTCAAACATTTCAGATTACCAATGGCAATTGGAGTAAACTAAAAAAAGTACTCCAAAATACATCCTACGATGGGGCAACACAGATGGGAATGCTTGATTTCTCGAAGCCCAATGTAGACGAGATTCTCCTATTTACAGACGGGTTAAGCAATTTTGGGAAGTCTCAACCTATCATTGGCAAAGCACCTATTTCGGTGATAACCTCTTCGTTGAGTGCCAATCATAGTTTCTTGAAATATATCAATATAACATCGGGAGGAACTTACATTAACCTCATGAGCCAAACACTGGCAGATGCAGCAAAAATGATGAAGAACGAAAGTTTCAGATTGATATCAGCCGATTATAATAAAGCCGAAATAAGCGATTTTACTACTTCGGGTACTGTTATCAACCCTAAAGCCGGATTTACAATGGCGGGCAAATTGATGAAACCGAAAGCAACCATAACGCTTTCGTTCGGTATTGGCAGCCGTGTTTTGTACACCGAAACTGTTACCTTAGATCAAAAGGATATTGTAGACTACGGCAATATGGTAGAACGCATTTGGGCAGAGAAAAAAATAGCAGAACTAGACCTCTTGTTCGACAAAAACAAAGACGAAATAGAATTGTTAGGACGCAAATACAATATTGTAACACGCAATACATCGCTTATTGTATTGGATAATGTGCAAGACTACATTACGCACAAGATAACACCTCCCGCCGAATTGTTGGACGAATATAATCGGGCAATAAGTGAAGAAGAACGATTGGTGAAAGGGAATAAGCAGAATCGTATTGAAACGGTATTGCCGATGTTTGAATGGCGAAAAAAATGGTGGAACAGAGATTTCAAGAAAGAAATGGAGGAAGCCAAAATAAGGCAGGAAGAAGCACGTAAAAGACGAGAAGAATACTTGCAGAGACGTGCCTCTTTAGGAGGCAACTCTATGATTGCCCGTCAGACAAATTCATATAACGGGCAAAGTGTAAGCGGCATAATCGTAGACGAAGAGGGTTATCCTCTTATTGGCGTTACTATTCTCATTAAAGGGACAAATACAGGAGCAGTATCGGATCTGGATGGACGATACTCTGTAAATGCAAAAGTAAATGACGTATTGCAATTTACGTATCTAAGATACAATAAGATAGAAGTGCCTGTTCGTGGCAGCGAGTTGGATATTATTCTTTCAGAGGTGCAGCAAACACTAGAAGAGGCTGTGGTTACAGGTACCGGTACGCAAAAGCGTAGGACTGTTACAGGAGCTGTTACTACTGTGGATCCAAGTGAATTCAAATCAACTCCTTCGGCAAACCTATCTAATACCTTAGTGGGAAAGGTGTCCGGACTAATGGCTACGGGTGAATCGGATGAATTGGAGAAACGCGATAAGGACGCTCCCACATTTTGGATTCGTGGCATTGGTTCCTCTACAGACGGAGATGGAAAGGGTGCACTCGTGGTGATTGACGGTGTTGAAGGTAAGGTGGAGGATGTGAAACTGGAAGATATTGTTTCTTTTCAAGTTTTGAAAGGTCCTTCGGCAGTTGACATGTATGGAGCTAAGGGAGCAAACGGCGTTATTCTTATTTTTACCAAGAAGGCAACTCCTAAATCTCAGGAAAAGATGAAAGAATTGGCTGCCGGCATCACTTTGAATAAATGGAATCCGGATGCTCCTTATTTGAATGAATTGAAAACAAAGTCTAATGAAGAGTTGTATGCTTCTTATCTAGCAATCAAAGACGAATATAAATCTACACCCTCATTCTTCTTAGAGGTATCAACCCTTTTTGAAGAGAGAGGTTTAAAAGACGAAGCTCTTATCATATTATCTAATCTGGCTGAATTGGAAGTCGAAAATTACCGCCTGACTCGTGTGCTGGCTCATCGACTAAAACAGATGGGGTATAACGAGTATGCAATAGGTCAATTTGAGATGTTATTGACGCTCCGCCCCGAAGAACCACAAACCTATCGTGATTTGGGATTGGCGTATGCTCAAAATAAAGAGTATCAAAAGGCTATCGATATACTTTATAAAATAGTGGAAAAAATGTGGGACAGACGTTTTCCCGAAGTGGAGCTATTTGCCATAGAGGAAATAAATAATGTAATTGATAAAGCCAAGCGAGAAAACGTTCAGTTAGACCTCACCTCAATAGACAATCGCCTAATTGATAATATGCCTGTAAATATACGTATTGTATTGAACTGGGATACAGATAATAGCGATATGGATTTGTGGGTAACTGATCCTTTAGGGCAGAAATGCTATTACGGAAATAGAGAAACTCCAATTGGAGGTTTAATATCAAATGACTTTACGAGAGGCTATGGACCCGAAGAATTCTTGATAAAAGATGCCATGAAAGGTAAATACAAAATACAGGCAAATTATTTTGGAAGCAATGAGCAAACATTGGTTGGTCCGACTACCGTATATTTGGATATTTATACCTATTATTCGAGTGGAAAAGAAAAGAAAGAAACTATTACTTTGCGTTTATCAAATAACAAAGAAACAATTGATATAGGTGAAGTAACTTTTGAATAATGCCTGGGACGGCTCCCAAAAGTATACAAGGGGCAATAGCGAAGCACGTCATTGCGAACATAGTGAAGTAATCTGTCTTATTATCAGGAGATTGCTTCGCTATCGCTCGCAATGACGTTCCTTGTTGGAGGCTGGGGTGAGGCTATATACATAAGATCACTCATAATGCTGTCTGATATAAATATTCCCTGTGGAGAGATTTTGTAGCGATTATCATCCAAAATTACATACCCCGATTGAAGATGTTTTTTTAGATTGGCTTCGCAGTAGTTGAGCATTTCTTGTCCGAACTTTTCTTTCAGAGCAGAAATGTTGATACCCCACATGGTACGCATGCCGGTTAAAATGAAATCGTTGTAGCGAGATTGCGTGTCTAGTATTTCTTCTTCAATGTCGGGTTTTCCGACTTTTATGCCTTCTATGAATTTAGGAATAGATGCCACATTCCAACATCTGTTGATTTGGTTATAAGAATGTGCCGCAGGACCTAATCCCAAATATTTTTTATCGAGCCAATACGAACTGTTGTGACGGGAGAAGAGTCCATCTTTAGCAAAGTTAGATATTTCGTAGTGGATAAATCCTGCCTCTTTGAGCTTCTCTATTAAGAGAGCAAACATATCGAGACTAAGTTCTTCGTCTGCCGATCTTACATCTCCTTTTTGAAGTAACCGATACAGTTTGGTTCCGGTTTCGTATATCAGGTGGTACGACGATATGTGCTGTATATTAAGGTCTATTGCTTTGTTGAGGGTATCCCGCCAAAGATCCATAGTGAGATCGGGTAAGCCATACATAAGATCGATGCTTATATTGTGGAAACTACCTTGTTGAGCCATTTTTACGGCTTCTATTGCCTTTTGTGCCGAATGTCGCCTGTTGAGGAATTTTAGTTGTGCATCATCAAAACTTTGCACTCCCATACTTAAGCGATTAAAACCTATTGATAATAATCTACTTAGGTAATTTATATTTAAATCATCGGGATTGGCTTCTAGTGTAATTTCTGCCTCTAGGCTTATTTCAAAAGTATTGCGAAGCGTGTTGAGTATCGACTGTAAATCTTCAATGGATAACTGCGAAGGTGTTCCTCCACCAAAGTAAATGGTTTCGATAATTTCCCCATCTAAATATCCGGCACGAAGAACAGCCTCCCCGCAGATTGCCGTCACGTAGGGATTTTTCTGCTTAAGATCGGTTCTTGTGAAGAAGTCACAATAGATACATCTTGTTTTGCAAAAAGGGACATGTATGTATATACCTGCCATCAGTCCCTCCTAGCCTCCCCTAAGGGGAGATATTTCACCGACGATATAATATACCTCCTCTTGGGGGAGGCTAGGCGGGGCTGATTATTTCTCCTCATACATTTTGTCAATCAGGTCTTTATATCTTTCGGCAACAACCTTTCTCTTGATTTTTAGGGTATTGGTCAGTTCTCCCGATTCCATAGTGAACGGTTGGGGCAGAAGTACAAATTTCTTCACTTTTTCGTAAGGGGCAAAATCAGCCTGACGCATTTCGATACGTCCCGACATCATAGAGTTCAGTTCTTTGTTTTGCAACAATTCTTCTCTGCTGTTGTATGCAATCTGATTTTCTTCTGCCCATTTATCGATGGCTTCGTAGTTGGGAACGATGAGAGCACTCACAAATTTTACTTCATCACCAATAACCGCTATCATGTCTACAAATTTGTCGTTTGCAATAATTGTTTCGATGGCTTGCGGAGCGATATATTTTCCGTTAGATGTTTTAAAGAGGTCTTTTATTCTGTCAGTCAATACAATAACATTACCGTCTATTAATTTACCGGCATCTCCTGTTCTAAAAAATCCGTCTTCGGTGAATGCTTTGGCTGTTTCTTCGGGCTTTTTATAATATTCTTTCATTACAGTCCTGCCTTTCACCAAAATTTCGTCGTTTGCAGGATCTATTTTTACTTCCAGACCGGGCATAAGTACTCCTACCGAATGTATTTTGAAATGAACAGGAGGATAAAAACTGACAGTGGCAGTAGTTTCGGTAAGCCCATAACCTACTATGATAGGTATGTTTACCGATTTCAGGAAGATGTTTATTTCGTCCGATAGTGGCGAACCTGCACAAGGGAATAATATACCTTTTTCGATGCCAATTACCATTTTTAGGATACGGAATATGGTGTTGTCATAGAAGTGGAATTTTATCGTATTTCCAATCGGCGGTTTTATATCGTTATTCTTGTAATCGAGATTGTATTTCTTTCCGGTCTTAATGGCATCATTATAAAGCCATTTCATTAGACCTTTGGAGCTTTCTATTTTTTCGGATACACCTTGATACACTTTTTCCCAAAATCGGGGTACGCTGCACATAACGGTAGGTCGTACTTGCTTGATCGATTTTTGTATCTCCTTAGCATCAGTATTAATGGCTATTATCATGCCTTTGTGTATGGCATAATATGTCCATGCCTTTTCGAAAATATGGGCTAAAGGAAGGAAGTTCATCGACACATCTTTGTTTGATAGTTGAGGTAATCGTTCGTCGTGAATCCTAAAAACTTCGAGGAAAGAAGAGTGTAGAAGTACCACTCCTTTGGGTTCGCCGGTAGTTCCCGATGTATAAATAATGCAGGCAATGTCGGTTTCACGGAGGGTTTTCATTCGGATAGTTACCTTCACTTCCGCTTCTGAGTTTTCGCCCGAAGCCATAAAGTCGTCGAAATATACCGAAGTATGATCGTCGTGATGAAGTTTTACATTCTGATCGAATATAACCAGCCTTTTCAACGTTGCCGATTGCTGTTGTACTTTATAGGCATTATTATATTGAAACTGCTCTCCTACAAATAAGGTCTGAATTTGTGCATCATTCACAATATATTCTACCTGATGAGGCGAAGCCGTAGCGTATATAGGAACAACCACTGCCCTGTTTGCAAAAGCTCCAAATTCGGTAAACAAATACTGGCACATGTTTTGCGAGTAGATACCGATATTTTCTTGAGTATCAACACCTACTTCAGCCATAGCCCATGCTGTTTTCATGACATATTCCGAAAAATGCTTCCAGGAGATTGTCTTCCAGCGTTTTTCGGTAGCGTCTCTATACTTAAGAACTGCACTCGATTTGTATTTGGCTGCTCTCTTGTGCACCAACTCTGCTAAATGGTAGTAGCTCATTTCTATCTATTTTAAACTTAAAAGTTGACAAGTTTTTAGTAAACGAGTTCACAAGCCTTGTCTACTTCTTGCTGAAACGCAAGCATTGTGTCTCTACTTGTTAACCTGTCTACTTGTCTACTCGTTAACTTATTTAGAACAAAGTTAGCCGAATAAATCATTTATTGACATTAAAAACTTGATTTTTATAATTGTCTACGCATTAGTTGTTGAGTCAACAAAGAGGTGGAGTTGTTGTGTATTTCGTCCGCTTTAACTGTAATATCCATTTGATTTATATTACCTTTGCACCCGAAAAAAAAATCAGGAAGATGGCAGGAGGAATGAAAAGTCTGGCTAAAGATACTGCTATTTATGGTGTAAGTAGTATTTTGGGCAAATTTGTGAGTTGGTGTTTGGTGCCGATATATACAACGGTTTTGGCTACCGGCGAATTTGGTATTATGACCAATATTTATAGTTTCACGGCATTGGTGGCGGTGGTACTTACTTTTGGGATGGAGACCGCATTTTTTCGCTTTGCTAATAAAGAAGACAGTAATCCTGCAACAGTATACTCCACGGCTTTGATTCTCGTGGGTACACTCTCTCTCTTGTTTGTGGTAGGTTGTTTAGTTTTTATTCGACCTGTGTCTAATTTTCTTGAATATTCTGATCATCCCGATTATATTGCTGTTATGGCGGTGGTAGTGGCAATTGATGCCTTTATCTGTATTCCGTTTGTATACCTTCGTTACCAAAAGAGACCCATTCGGTTTGCGGTGGTGCGGTTGACGGGTATATTTGTAACTATAATTCTTACTGTCTTTTTTCTGCTTATTTGTCCTAAGATTCATCAGGTTAATCCTTCGTTGATTGAGTGGTTTTATGACCCCAATTACAAAGGGGGCTATGTTTTTATTGCCGAACTGATAGGCTCTGTAGTGGCTCTTATCATGCTGATACCTCAACTGGTGGGGTTCAAATACGTACTAGACAAACAATTACTGAATAAGATGGTCAGATACAGTTTCCCCTTATTGATTTTGGGTATAGCGGGTATTTTGAATCAAACAGTCGACAAGATAATATATCCTTATTTGTTTGATGATAAAGCTTTGGCTTTTAAACAATTGGGTATTTATAGTGCCTGTTCGCGATTGGCTATTATTATGATGATGTTTACACAAGCATTCCGTTTTGCTTTTGAACCCTTTATTTTTGGAAAAAATAAAGCAGAAGGCAGCAATGACAAGGCGTATATCGATGCCATGAAATACTTTGTCATTTTCAGCCTGGTTATCTTTTTGGGAGTAATGTTCTATATGGACATTATAAAGTATTTTATCCGCAGTGTGGCTTATTACGAGGGCTTGGGTGTAGTATCTATTATAATGATGGGTTACATACTGTTTGGTATTTATTTTAACCTGTCTTTTTGGTACAAGATGATCGATAAAACATACTTTGGAGCCATCTTTTCTATTGCCGGATGTATTATTACTGTCGCACTTAATATTATATTTGTACCTAAATATGGTTACATTGCAAGTGCTTGGGCTACACTTATCTGTAATTTTGTAATGATGGTGGTATCCTATTACTTCGAACGCAAATACCGTCCGATACCGTATGACTTGAAATCAATTGGGTTGTACTTTGGTTTGGCTATCGTTTTATATGCAACAAGTTGCTATGTGCGATTTGATTCCGAAGCACTTCGTTTGGGCTTCAATACCATCTTGTTAGCTGTATTTTTGTTTGTTCTTGTCAAACGAGATTTGCCGTTGTCGCAAATACCGGTTATAGGTAAAATGGTAAAGAAGAAATAAAGTATAGATAGATATCTTTGTCTTTCATCTATCAATGCAAGACTCTGTAACTAAGAGTGAGGTGATTTTATATAAAATAACAAATAGGTTTGAAACCTTAATTAAAATAAGTAAAATGAAGAAAATCTTTTTTCTATTAAGCGCTTTATTTGTATTTGCTTCATCGCAGGCGGATGAAGGTATGTGGCTGCTTAAAGAACTGAACAGACAAAGTGCAGCTCGTATGAAAGAGCTGGGATTTACTTTCCCGATAGATAGTATTTACAGCGAGCAAAATGCTTCGTTGAAAGATGCAGTTGTAATTTTCGGCGGTGGTTGTACGGGTGTAGCTGTATCGCAGGAAGGGTTGATTTTCACCAATCACCATTGCGGATACGATGCCATCCAAAAACACAGCGAAGTAGATCACGACTATCTGAAAGACGGCTTTGTAAGCCAATCGAAAGCCGAGGAGTTATACACCGAAGGCTTAACTGTTTCTTTTCTGCAAAAGACCGAAGATGTTACAGATCAGGTAACAGCAGGAGTAGACAATTTCACATTGGAGGGAGATCGAAATCATATTATCGACTCATTATCAACTAAAATATTGAACCAATACAAAGGCAATGAGTTTTTGAATGCTCGTATTGTTCCTTTTTATACAGGAAATAAATATTATTTGGTAGTGTACGAAGTGTTCAAAGACGTGAGAATGGTTTTTGCTCCGCCCTCGTCAATAGGTAAGTTTGGAGGAGATACCGACAACTGGCAATGGCCTCGTCATACGGGAGATTTCTCAGTGTTCAGAGTATATGCTAACAAAGACAATCAGGCATCACATTACAGTGCCGATAACGTACCTTACAAACCCAAATATTCTGTACCCGTGTCAGTAAAAGGATATAAGGACAAAGATTATGCAATGACTATCGGCTATTCGGGAAGTACAGAGCGTTACCTCTCTTCTTGGGGAATTACACAAATGATGGAGTCAGAAAATATTCCCCGCATAGAAGTTCGTACTGTAAAACAAGATATTTGGAGAAAAGCAATGAACGCCGATGATGCTGTACGCATTAAATATTCGGTAAAATTCAGCAGAAGCTCCAATTACTGGAAAAATTCGATGGGTATGAATGCTGCCTTGAAGAAATTGAACGTAGTGGAAGGAAAACAAGCTTTAGAGTCTCAACTTGCCAATTGGATAGCAAGCACTCCTGCGGCAACAGCCAAATATGGAGATGTATTGACTAGCCTACAAACAGGATACACCAGCTCTATGAAGTCGGCAAGAATAGGTACTTATTTTGGTGAAACATTCAATAGTGGAATCGAAATTGTTCGTTTTGCTAATACCGTGAATAAATCTGAAATCACAGATAAAGAAGAATTAGCGGCTTATGTGAAGAACCGATTGACAGATACTTACAAAGATTATGTTCCTGTATTGGACAAGCAATTGATGCCTGCCTTGCTTAAGTTATACAAAGAGAGAGTTCCTGCTGAATACCTTCCGAATATTTATCAAACGATCGATAAAAAATTCAAAGGAGACTACGACAAGTATGCCGAGTGGGTTTACAAAAACAGTAAATTTACCAATCTTGATAATTTAGTTTCAGCAATCAATGAGGGAGGGTTAAAAGCTTTGGAAAAAGATCCGGCTCTGATCTTAGCAAAATCGGTTACCGATATTCGTTTGAAGTTGGTAGATGATCTGTCGCCTATTTATCCTGCAATAGATAAAAATGCCCGTAAATACATGGCTGCCTTGATGGAGATGCAACCCGATAAAGCATTCTCGCCCGATGCCAATTTTACTCAACGTTTGAGTTATGGTTCGGTAGGAGGTTATAGCCCTGCGGATGCTACAGAGTATGACTATTATTCAACAAGTAAAGGTATTTTGGAAAAAGAAAATCCAAATGATTCCGAGTTTGCAACACAAAGTTATATTTTAGATAACCTTCGTGCCGCTAAATGGGGGCAATATGCTGATGCTAATGGTACTATGAGTGTAGGCTTCCTTTCGAATAACGATATTACCGGAGGTAACTCGGGTAGTCCCGTATTTAATGGAAAAGCCGAATTGATAGGGCTTGCATTCGATGGTAACTGGGAAGCTTTGAGTGGCGACGTAGTATTCGAGCCTCAATTGCAACGTACTATCAGTGTAGATATTCGTTATGTGCTTTACACAATTGATAAGATAATGAATTGTCCTCGCTTGATAGAAGAGCTTAGTCTTAGAAAGTAAGATAATTCTTTTAAATAATATAAATAGCCTTGTTGGAATCAAATCCAACAAGGCTATTTTGTTTCTTGTAGGGGCGAATTGCATTCGCCCGATTATTTTGCGGGCGAATGTAATTCGCCCCTACGATGGGGGTTTGGATAGATTCTTTATTTTGCCGTAATGCTATCTCTCTTAAATACCCAATTAGTCAATCGGCAAACGAAGTAAATACCAATAAGTATAAATATAATGGATGCTCCCGAAGGAACATTTACAAATGTAGACAACAGAAGCCCCGAGATACATCCCACTAATCCGAAAAGGATAGAGAGGAAAATCATTTTAGTAAACTTAGCGGTGTATAAATTGGCGATCATTTGAGGCATTGTCAATAATGACATCAACAAGACTACACCTACCAATCGAATGGTTAAAACGATAGATACGGCAATGAAAAACATCATAGCATACTCTATAAACTTCACGGGAAAGTTTCGGGTTTTAGCAAAGTCCGAATCAAATGCCACATACAATATTTCGCGATGGAAAAAGAAGAATATAACTGATAATACGACCGATAATGCAGCAAAAGCGTATATATCACCCGTAGTGATGTTTAAAATATTACCAAAAAGGTATTCCGATAAATTAGGTGCAAATCCGGCTTTGAGGTAGATAAACATAATACCGATCGCCATTCCGAATGACCAAAAGGATGCAATGGCAGAATCTTCACGTACGCCATTTTTACCCGATAGCCATTCTATACCAAAGGCTGAAAAAATAGAAAACACCATTGCCGATAAAATAGGATTGAAGCCAAAGTAAAAACCAATACCCAACCCTCCGAGTGAAGCATGCGTAATGCCTCCACTTATAAAAACGAGGCGTTTCACAACAATGTATGTGCCTATTATGCCACACGCAATGCTGCCGAATATAGCACCTATAAGTGCATTGGTGAAAAAGCTGTATTGGAAAAATTCGAAAAAGTCCATTGTTAAGATTGTTCTTCAACTACAAAACCTGCTTTGCGTAAATCGTCCCAATAATAGGGGTAGGATTTTGTTACAACCATTGGCTCTGCTATTGTTAGATTCTCAAGTTTTAGAGTTGCCGGAGCAAAAGCCATTGCCATGCGATGATCTTCGTAAGTTTTTATAACGGGTGCTTGTTCGGGTTCGCATTGCTCGCCATCCCATTCGAGAATGCTATTTTGGCTGTCGGTGATGATATAGCCTAACTTTTTCATTTCGGCTTTTAGAGCTTCTATTCTGTCTGTTTCTTTTATCTTAAGGGTTTGCAGTCCGGTGAAAAGAAAAGGTACTCCCATCATACAGCATGTAACCACAAAGGTTTGAGCAAGATCAGGTTCATTGATAAAATTATGGAAAAATTTCTTGGCAATCCTATCCGTTTTAGTAAGGATAACCCCATCTTCTGTAAATTTGGTTTCAACCCCTAAGTCCATAAATAATTCGGCGACCTTAGAATCTCCTTGACCACTGTCTTTAAACAATCCCTTTAATTCGATATTGGCATCATCCCTTAAAGCAGCAATTGCATACCAATAGGATGCTGCCGACCAATCGGACTCAACCAAATAAGGGATGGGTTTATATTCATTGGGATGAATTTTAATAACATTGCCTTCCCAATCGCATTTTACTCCAAATTGTTCCATCATACGAAGTGTTAACTTGATATAAGGTACCGATATAATATCGCCTTCGAGATGAAGTGTTAACCCTTTTGTCATAGTTGGAGCAATCATCAGCAAAGCCGAAATAAATTGAGAACTTATTCCACCCGACAAAAAGATGTCTCCTCCTTCCAACGCACTTCCTTTGATTTTTAAAGGAGGGAAGCCCTGATTTTTTTGATACTCAATATTTGCACCCAAAGCGTTAAGAGCCTCTACCAAAGTATTGATAGGGCGTTGTTGCATCCTCTCGCTTCCGGTAATAATCCACTCACCCGGCTTCTTGGCAAGATAAGCGGTAAGAAAACGCATCGAAGTACCTGCTGCACCTATATCAAACATATTACTTTGAGAAGAAAAGGCTTCTACCATCACACGAGTATCGTCGCAATCGGACAAATTCTCGATAGGAAAAGTGCTGTCGCTAAGAGCTTTCAGTATAAGAGCCCTGTTGCTGATACTTTTTGATGAAGGAAGTTTAATATCTGTATGTATGCCATTCTTGGGTGCAGTAATTTTATATTTCATGAGTATGTATAAATTGTATTATAAGTTACGAGTTACAAGAACCCTCAACTATTTATAAGTCTATTTTGTTCTCCAACTTGTTTTTGTGAGAGATGTACTCCAATTCCAGTTAATCATTTGGCGCAATCTTTTTAAGAAACGTTTCGATGGTTTGTCCAATATATATGATTCTATGTGACGTTTGCGTTTCTCTTCGAGTATTTCGTCTTTGTCGATAAGAATACCTGTTTCCTCTACATTTCCGAACGAGTCGTTTATGGCTGTGCCAAATACTTTCATCTGTGGCGATAGCCCCATATAGGCATTCACCAACGGGGGAATATTTATTCCTAATTTTCTGACAGATGTATTCAGTATTTTATAATCGGTTTTAAGATCGTCTTCGGTAAAAAGTCTTTTCAGTACTTTCTCATCCGTCGTAATATGTAAGCTCTTTTTAGGATAAACAAGCTTGTCGGGATCGGGAAAATGCTTAAACATGAAGTACAATATCATGTCTCTCGCTTTAGCATCGTATGTGTCGTACATTGTTACCTTACCAAAAAAATACCTCATAGTAGGTTCGGCAACAGATAATGCTCCTAATCCATCCCAAAGATTGTCGAGGGCGAAAATGCCTTTGGATCCGGCTCGTGTACTCTGATATTCAAGAGATACAAACGAACGACCTAACTCGATAGTGTAAGGCAGATATTCGGATATAAATTTTGGTGAAAAATGAAATAGGTGAGAGGTTGCCAATTCAGGCTCGCCACTCTTATCAAATTTAATATCGGGACCGCAAATAAAGCGGTAACCACCTAAAATCTCTTCGGCTTCGGGATTCCACACAATCAGTTGTTTGTATGGATTGTCCATCATGTCGTACTCGTCAATATCTATCGATTTGCCTGTTCCTCCACCGTAATAACGGAATGCAATTTCGCGCAAACGGGCAATCTCGCGCATAACGTTGGGTGAGTTATGATGCGTGATAATATAAATATCATTATTAGCCTTATTGGTTTTACGTAAGAATTTATCTTTTGTAAGTTCGGCTATTAAAAGTTTTTTATCGACTGCCGGAATAATACTTTCCATATTTATATATTGCCTGCTGCTAAATTGTATGTTATCTCTTTCACTCTTTCTGCCCACTGTTGATGCGATTTTGTCTCATCGAAAGATTCCCACGAAATAGGATTTCCAAAAGTGACAGAAAATGTCTGATGCTTATTCTTGAACATTTCGTCCGGAAGAAAAAATGTCTCTATACTAAATTTTATGCCTAGTTTCTTTCTGATATTTGCAAATCTATAAAAGAAATTTGAGTTTTTTGCTTCAAAGTAAACCGGAACCACATCTCTCTTGCTTTGTATAGCTTTCTGAATAAAAGACTTTTGCCATTGCAGGTCGTATATTCGTCCGTTTGTTTTGCGAGAACACAAGCCTGCCGGAAATGTTATAATCTGATCGTCCGAAGCATAAGCCTCGTTCAATTGTGCCGCTTTTTCTTTTGCCTGCGCTCCGTATTTATTGATCGGCAGGAATATAGGACGGAGATTCTTGATAAAATAAAGAACATCGTTCACCAAATATTTTATCTTCTTGTCGAACTTGTTTCCTATAACAGACGAAAGGCAAATGCCGTCGAGTCCTCCCAAGGGATGATTAGATACAAATATATACCGATTGTCGACAGGTATATTGTCCAAGCCTTTGACGTTTAGCTTCAAATCGAAATACTGAACCACCGAATCCATAAAATCGACCCCGTATTTATCTGCATAAATGGTGAGGATTTCGTTTAGCTCGTTCAGATGTATTTTTCTTTTGATGTAGTTGAGAACAAAAGTAGGCATTTTGGCATAAAGCTTAGGAGCCTTATCCATAAACACCTTGTCCAAATCTATTAAATTGGGAGTATTTGCTTCTACTACTTCGTTCATTACTTCGACCTTGAATTTCCTGAAACTGTAAAGATAATTTATTTTATACAAAGTCGTGGTTTAGTCGCCTTATTTATTCAGAATTTTATATTTTCGAGCTATGTTTTGACTATTATTTATTCTGAATTTTAGCTGTTGTAAAACGCTGATTTTAACTTAAATGGATATGTTGAAAACTTTTTATTAAAACTTTGTGTATAAAAGTGGGGGAAAGTGGATAATTTTATACCTTTACATTCTATTATAGGACACTAAGGTGTTTTTTGATAGTTGAATTAACGATTATTTATGCACTAATTGAGACAAAATGCAGTTTCTAGGTAGTACAGATGCGAAGATTGACGCTAAAATGCGTGTATTTGTGCCTGCAAATTTCCGAAAGGTTTTGCAAGCCAAAGATTTGCATGTGTTGATATTGCGCAAAGATATCTTTCAAGATTGTCTTGTGCTGTATCCTGTGGAAGTGTGGGATGAAGAGGTGCAACGGTTACGTGAGCGATTGAGTCGTTGGGACAAATCGCAACAGCAACTGTTTCGTCAGTTTGTGTTGGATGCCGAACGATTGGAGATAGATTCAACAGGTCGCATTCTTATTCCTAAGCGTTATCTGCAAATGATCAATGTTAAATCAGAGGTGCAATTTTTAGGTGTCGATAATACAATCGAGGTCTGGGGTAAAAATCAATTGAATGAAACTCTAGTAGCTCCCGAAGATTTCGGAATAGAGATTCAACGTATAATGAGTGGAGAAGATTGATATGGCGAAAGATAAAAGTAAAGTAATAACAGCCGATGGTTACCATGTACCTGTTCTGTTGAACGAGAGTGTCGATGGTATGAATATTCAGGCAAATGATATTTGTGTGGACGTTACGTTTGGTGGTGGCGGTCATTCACGTGAAATTTTGTCACGTTTAGGATCTGACGGTCATTTGTATGTATTCGATCAAGATGAAGATGCTATTCAGAATATTGTTGACGATAAAAAGCAAACCTTTATCCGCAGTAATTTTTGCTATCTGAAAACATTTTTGAAATATCATAATGTAACGGAGGTGAATTCTATATTAGCAGATTTGGGAGTATCGTCTCATCATTTTGATGATAGCCAGCGGGGATTCTCTTTCCGTTTCGAGGAGGCAGATCTAGATATGCGTATGAACCAAAAATCGGATCTTACGGCAGCCAGAATTTTGAATGATTATGCCGAAGAAGATTTGGCAAACTTATTATATCTGTATGGCGAACTAAAGCCATCGAGACAAATAGCGGCAGCAGTTGTGCGTCAGCGTAAAGAGAAACCCTTTGAAAAGGTGAAAGATTTATTGCCCCTCTTGAATCCCTATACTAAAGGAGGAAAAGAGAAAAAAGTATTGGCTCAAGCTTTTCAGGCTTTGCGTATCGAAGTGAATAAAGAAATGCAAACCTTAAAAGATATGTTGACTCAAGCTTTGGAGGTATTAGTTCCCGGCGGACGTTTGTCAGTCATTACATACCATTCGTTAGAAGACAGATTGGTAAAAAATTTCTTCAAAACAGGAAATTTTGAAGGGGATGTAGATAAAGATTTTTATGGCAACATCAATGCACCGTTTATATTGGTTAATAATAGGGTTATAACTCCGTCTCCCGAGGAGCAGGATGCAAACCCACGCTCACGGAGTGCAAAATTGAGAATTGCGGAAAAGAAATAAAGACAGTTAGCAGTTAGCAGTTAGCAGTCAACAGTTAGCGAAATTAACTTGTAACTCGTAACTAACAAAGATATGCGTGTGAATTTCAAAGACATAAAGAAAAATATAATGCACGTATTAGGTGGGACTATTCTTACCGAAGATTTCTTCTTGAAAAATACGCGCTTTATGCTTGTTGTTTTTGTGATTATGGTTTTCTATATCAGTAATCGTTATAGTTGCATCTCAAAAATGGCTGAAATAGAATCTTTGAAAAAAGAGTTGAAAGATGTCAAATACCGATCGTTGACTATTTCGTCGGATTTAACAGGGGTGAGCAGGCAAATACAAGTTCAGTCGCTGGTAGATAAAAATGGTCTCGAATTGCAGACACCATCTACACCTGCGTATAAAATAGAGAAACAAGAAAAGTAAAGACAACCATATATATTTAAGTAGGAGCATGTCAAAAGAGACAGATAACATCAGGAAAAAAAAGAGTGCAATAATCAATCGTTATGGGTTGATTGTGATTCTGTTTTTGACTGTTTTTATTGTTATCTTCGGTTATATCATCCGCATCATGTTTGTCGAAGGCGAACAATGGCGGGCTTTAGGTATCAAAGAAACTGTAAAAAAGGATAGGGAGATTAAACCCAATCGGGGTAATATTTATGCTGTCGATGGGCGTTTATTGGCTACAAGTGAACCTCTCTATGGGGTGTATATCGATTTTATGTCAGAAGGTATACGCAAAGATACCTTAATGAAATATGTAGGTGACTTGGCGGTTAAGCTATCCAAGAAATTTCCCGATCAAACATCAGCTCAATACAAAAATATCCTGCTGAATGGTTGGGAGTTGAGCCGCAAAGAACTTGCCCAAATAGAAAAAAACAAAGAAAGCGGTTCCGATAAAAAAATAACTCTAAAAAGCCGCTCTATTCGGCTTGTAAAAAGAGATATAAATTATTTGGAACTAAAAGAATTACAGACTTTTCCGTTCTTAAATCAGCGATCGAATAAAACAGGGCTTTTTGATGAAGAAAGAACCATGCGCGAAAAGCCTTTCGGCAGACTTGCCGGACGTACCGTAGGGTCTATCTATAAAGATATGGCAAAGGGTGGAGCCAGTGGTATAGAATTGAAATACGACTCGATACTGAGAGGTAAACCGGGTGTTAAAAGCCGCCAAAAAGTAGAAGGTCGGTGGATTGATATTGTAGAAGTGCCGGCAGAAGACGGATGGGATGTGAAAACAACCCTTGATGTTGATATTCAGGATATAACCGAACGAGCATTATATTCTAAACTGGTAGAAACAGATGCAGAGTCGGGAACGGCTATTATCATGGAAACTGCTACGGGCGAAATCAAAGCAATCTCCAATCTCGACCGCATTTCGCCAGGGCTATATGCCGAAGGTAATCCCAATGCGTTTTCGTACATGAGCGAACCGGGATCGACTTTCAAGACACTTTCTATTATGATTGCTTTAGAGGATGGTGTGGTTACACCATCAGATAAATTTCATGTAGGAACAGGTTTATACCCATACGCAAAAAGTGTGATAAGAGATCACTATTGGCAAAAAGGAGAGGATAGGGGAGATCTTACCGTAGCCGAAGGTATGTATATATCTTCTAATATTGTAATCGCAAAAACGATACTGAAAGGGTACGAAAATAATCCCGAAAAATATGTGCAAAGGCTCTATGATTTAGGGATTACCAAAAAAATAGAATGGGATGTTCCTTTGAGCGGAAAAGAGGGTACTGCGGTTATTCGCCATCCGAATGACAAATCGAACTATTGGTCGAAAACTACTTTGCCATGGATGTCGTTTGGATATGAGACTCAAATTCCACCCATTTATATATTGATGTTTTATAACGGCATTGCCAATGGGGGTAAAATGATAAAACCTTTTATAACAAAATCGTTCATCAAAGACGGAGTAGTTGAGAAGGAGTTCGAAACGGAGGTGATTAATCCGTCATTATGCTCAACTAAAACGTTGGACGAAATAAAATCGATGTTGATAGGAGTTATAAATGAAGGTACGGGTAAGGCAGTTGCATCTAAATCGTTTCAGATTGCAGGCAAAACCGGAACGGCGCAAATAGCAAGCGGTGGAAATTATGACAACGGGCACTTTGTGTCGTTTTGTGGATATTTTCCGGCTGAAAAGCCTTTATACACTTGCTTTGTAGGAATTAGGCGTCCGCATGGTATTCCTTCGGGTGGACTTATGCCGGGCGGAGTGTTCAAGCGAATAGCTGAGGAGGTATATTCTCGCAATGTGTATGTAGCACCTAATAAGTGTAAACCCGATTCGGTACTTACGCTCATGCCTTATGTGAAAAACGGTTCGTGGAAAGATATTCAAACAGTATTCACCCAATTGAATATACCATTTATCCCTCCGACAGGAAATGCCGAATGGGTAATAGCAAGTACCTTGCAGAACAAAATAGAATTGAGCAAAAATGCACTTCAAAGTGGCTTAGTACCTAATGTGTATGGGATGGGAGCTAAGGATGCAGTGTATGTTTTGGAAAAAGCCGGTCTAAGTGTTGCTTTGCAGGGACACGGTTCGGTGGTTTCGCAATCTATTACCGCAGGTAGTGGGGTGGTTAAAGGTTCTCAAATTACTTTAGAATTACAATAAAGCAAAATAGTAGCAGATACTTTAAAAAAATAAAGGTATGGAATTGCAGGCATTGATATCGAATATAGCATCAACAGACATAGTAGAAATACTTGGTTGTAAAGATATAGATGTAACAGGTATTACTTCCGATTCGCGCAAAGTAATCCAAGGTTATGCGTTTATAGCACTGAAAGGAGTTCAGGTCGATGGGCATGAATTTATCGGTAAGGCAATAGAGTTGGGAGCAAAAGTGATTGTTTATGAAGAAGATATAAATACCTCCGATGCGTCTATAACCTATATCAAAGTAAAAGATGCAGCCGATGCTATCGGAAAGATAGCTTCTGCATGGTATGGCAATCCTTCCCGAAAATTGAAATTGGTAGGGGTTACCGGAACAAACGGAAAAACAACTACCGCAACACTGTTATATAATGTATTTCGTAAATTAGGGTACGGAGCAGGTTTGTTGTCTACAGTTTGCAATTATGTAAACGAAGATCAATATCCGGCAACGCATACCACGCCTGATCCTATTTCGTTGAATGAATTTTTAGCAAAAATGGTTGCGGCAGGATGCGAATATGCTTTCATGGAAGTTAGCTCGCACGCCATTCATCAGAAGCGAATTAGCGGATTGGATTTCAAAGGAGGAATATTTACTAATTTGACTCAAGACCATCTCGATTATCATCATACCATGCAGGAATATTTGAAAGCCAAGAAAGCTTTCTTTGATAACCTGCCTTCTGCCGCTTTTGCTCTCACAAATGTGGATGATAAGAACGGCTTGGTGATGTTGCAAAATACCAAAGCTAAAAAATATACTTATTCTTTGAGAACTTTGGCAGATTTCAAAGCTCGTGTTATCGAGAAGCATTTCGACGGAACGGCAATTGAAATAAACGGCAAAGAACTCGAAGTTCAATTTGTAGGAGTATTTAATGTATATAATCTTTTGGCAGTATACGGAGCGGCTATTTTACTGGAACAGGATGCCGAAAAAGTATTACTTGTGCTAAGTACTTTAAGATCGGTTGCCGGTCGATTCGAGACTATTCGTTCTGCAGACGGGTTTACGGCGATTGTTGATTATGCCCATACGCCCGATGCTTTGACAAATGTGCTGAATGCCATTCACGATGTATTGGAAGGTGGCGGTCGTGTAATTACCGTAGTTGGTTGCGGTGGCAACAGGGACAAAACCAAACGCCCGATAATGGCTCGTGAGGCTGTTATGTTGAGCGATCAGGTGATTCTAACTTCCGATAATCCTCGATTCGAAGAACCACAATCAATAATAGACGATATGGTTGCCGGATTAGATTCCGTACAAATGAAAAAAGCTTTGTGCATAGTAGATCGTGAGCAAGCCATAAAAACGGCTTGTACTTTTGCTAAATCGGGCGATGTGATACTCATTGCAGGCAAAGGACACGAAGATTATCAAGATGTACAAGGTGTAAAACATCATTTTGATGATCGTGAAATTGTCAAAAATATACTGGGACTATAAACTAAACAAGAATTTATAAACGACCTGATAAGGGCGACAAAAAACGTATTATATAATGCTATATTATCTTTTTAACTATTTGAATTCCTTAGATTTTCCGGGAGCAGGAATGTTTAAGTACGTATCATTTAGAGCGGTCATTGCCATCATCCTTTCGCTTGGCATATCTACCGTTATCGGTCGTCGAATCATCGATAAATTGCAAATATTGCAAATCGGAGAGACTGTGCGCAATTTAGGACTCGAAGGTCAACTCTCTAAAAAGGGTACGCCTACGATGGGAGGGATTATTATAATCATTGCAATAATAGTACCTGTTATCTTGTTGACTCGCCTCGAAAATACCTACATCATATTGATGCTGATAACGACGATATGGTTGGGCACATTAGGCTTTTTGGACGATTATATCAAGGTATTCAAAAAAGATAAAGACGGATTGCATGGCAAGTTTAAGATAGTGGCACAAGTTGGTTTGGGTTTAATTGTAGGGATGACCCTATATCTTAGCCCATCGGTAATAGTTCGCGAAAATACCGAAATCCGTAACCAAGACGATATAATAGAGAGAGTTACCTATACGGTTGAAGGTGTGAAATCTACTCAAACAACCATTCCTTTCTTGAAAAACAATAACTTAGATTACGAATCGTTTGTTTCCTTCTTGGGAGAATACACTACTCCTGCAGCATGGATATTATTTGTACTCGTAGTTATATTTATTGTAACTGCAGTTTCTAACGGATCTAACTTAACGGACGGGCTCGATGGCTTGGCTGCCGGAAGTTCAGCTATTATAGGGGTCACGCTCGGTATTTTGGCTTACGTATCGGGACACGTAGAATTTGCCTCGTACCTCAATATAATGTTTATCCCCGGAAGTGAAGAGTTGGTAATATTTGCCGCTGCTTTTGTAGGAGCAACAATTGGTTTCCTTTGGTATAACTCTTTCCCGGCACAAGTATTTATGGGCGATACGGGTAGTTTAACGTTGGGGGGAATCATTGGCGTGTTTGCTGTTATTATACATAAAGAATTATTATTACCCATATTATGCGGAGTTTTCTTTGTAGAAAGTTTATCGGTAATGATGCAGGTGTTTTACTTTAAATTCACCAAGAGAAAATACGGTGAAGGTCGTCGTATCTTCAAAATGTCACCTTTACATCATCATTTTCAAAAGGCAGGTAATTCGGGCATACAAGCACTCATCCAAAAACCGTTTAATCCTGTACCCGAATCTAAGATAGTAGTTCGATTTTGGATTATTGGAATTATTTTGGCAGCTATTACATTGGCAACATTAAAAATGCGATAAAAAGCCCACGTAGGGGCGAATTGCATTCGCCCGATATAAAGAATAGAGATTTTGAATAAAATGAAAAAGATAGTAATACTCGGAGGTGGCGAAAGCGGAGTTGGTTCGGCTATACTTGCTCAAGCAAAAGGATTTGATGTCTTTTTGTCCGATAATGGAGCTTTGCAGGATAAATACAAAGCTGAATTAGCAGATCGAAATATTCTTTTTGAAGAAAAAGGACATACCAAAGATCTTATACTTTTGGCAGATGAAATAATCAAAAGCCCCGGTATTCCCGACGAAGTTCCTTTGATCGTAGAAGCCAAAGAAAAAGGAATATCTATCATTTCCGAAATAGAATTTGCAGGCAGATATACCGATGCCAAAAAGATATGTATAACAGGTAGTAACGGCAAGACCACAACTACAAGTTTACTTTATTATATACTGAAATCGGCAGGCTTGAATGTGGGTTTGGGAGGCAATATCGGACAGAGTTTTGCACGTCAGGTTGCCGAAAACAATTACGATTATTATGTATTGGAGCTGAGCAGTTTTCAGTTAGACAATATGTATGACTTTAAAGCAGATATTGCGATATTACTCAATATAACACCCGATCATTTGGATCGTTACGATCACGATTTTCAGAAGTATGTAGATGCAAAGATGCGAATCACTCAAAATCAAACCGAGGAAGACGCATTTATCTTCTGGGCAGAAGATCCTGTTGTGACCAAAGAAATCATTAAAAAGCAGCCCAAAGCAATGCTGTTTACATTCTCGGAGCACAAAGCGGATAATTTGTCGGCTTATGCAGATAAAGGTCAGATAGTAATTAATACATCAAAATCGGTATTCACTATGGAGCAAGATTTATTGGCTTTAACGGGTACTCACAACTTATATAACTCTCTTTCTTCGGCTATTGCCGCCAAATTGTTGGATATTAAGGACGAGAAAATAAGACAGTCGTTGAGTGATTTCAAAGGTGTGGAGCATCGTTTAGAAAAAGTGGCTTGCGTAAAAGGCATCCAATTTATAAACGATTCTAAGGCTACAAATGTCAACTCTTGTTGGTATGCACTCAAAAGCATGAAAACAAAGGTGGTACTGATCTTGGGCGGAAAAGACAAGGGAAACGACTATCAGGAAGTAGAAGAACTTGTAAAATCGAAAGTACATGCTTTGGTTTTCTTGGGAGTTGACAATTCTAAACTGCATACATTTTTTGATGGAAAGATCGAAACTATTGTTGATGCCGGTTCTATGGAAGAGGCTGTTAACAAAGCATATGCACTAGCTAAAGAAGGAGACACGGTTCTTCTGTCACCTTGTTGCGCAAGCTTCGATTTATTCAAGAATTACGAAGATAGAGGCGACCAATTTAAGAATTGGGTGAGAAAACTGTAAAAAGAAGTTACAAGTTACGAGTTACAAGGTAAGTCCTCAATAGTACTCGTAACTCGTAACTCGTAACTAAAAAAAGATATGAACGTCTTTGATAAGATATTTAAAGGGGATAAAACAATTTGGTGCATATTCATAGCATTATGTATCATCTCGTTATTGGAAGTATTTAGTGCTTCCAGTACCATTGTTTATCGCCAGCATAATCATTGGGGACCTATTTTGAGACACGCCGTATTTCTCTTGATAGGCTTTGGTGCAGTTATGTTTCTTCAAAGAGTACCCACCCGTTATTTTTCAGCATTATTATTACTGTTGCCTGTCTCTTGGGTTTTATTGGTAATGACTATGTTTATAGGTACAGATGTCAATGGCGCACAGCGGTGGTTGGGAGTTGGTGCTTTTACCATTCAACCTTCGGAGTTTGCCAAGTTGGCACTCGTTGGGTTTACTGCTTTCTTTTTGAGTAAATTAAAACCCGATAACGAATCGTTTATATTCAAAATGTTGATGTTCGGGATAATTATGAGTTGCGGACTTATTGTTACCGAGAATTTATCTACGGCTTGCCTCCTGTTTGTGGTTTGCTATCTGATGATGTTTATCGGTCAGGTCAGTTTTAAGAAGTTAGGAATGATTGCTTTGTGTGGAATAAGTATTTTGGTTATACTGATAAGTAGCTTAACACTTGTACCTAAATCGGTCGCAAAAGACTATTTGCCCGATCGTTTTGCAACCTGGCAAAACCGCATCGACAGACACTCATCTGAACAAGAAGCAGAAAGTAATATTGCTTCTGCTGAATATAAAATAACAGACGAAAATTATCAGGTATCACATGCCAAAATAGCCATTGCGAATGGCGAGATAATAGGTCTTCCGGGTAGTGGTAACGAGCGTGACTTTTTACCACAAGCTTATTCCGATTTTATCTTTGCTATTATTCTCGAAGAAATGGGATTGTTGGGGGGGCTCTTTACCTTACTTTTGTATGTAGCATTGATGATTCGTACAGGAGTATTGGCTTCTAAATGCGAGAAATTATTTCCCCGTTATCTCCTTTTGGGAGCGGGGCTTATTATAACGGTGCAAGCACTTGCCAATATGGCTGTTGCGGTAAATTTAATCCCCGTTACGGGACAACCTTTGCCCCTTATCAGTAGGGGAGGAACATCTACGATTATCACCTGTATTTATTTTGGCATCATATTAGCATGTTCCAATGCCAAAGAAGATCAGCACGAAGACGTAGATGAAGATATTGCGAATGTAGAATACGAGTAAAAAAACGACAATGGAACAACCAATAAGGGTGATTATAAGTGGAGGAGGTACAGGAGGTCATATTTTTCCTGCCATATCTATCGCCAACGCCATAAAACTGCGTTATCCTGATGCAGCCATTCTTTTTGTGGGGGCAGAAAATCGTATGGAAATGACCCGTGTACCGAAAGCCGGATACGAAATTGTAGGTCTGCCGGTAGCCGGTTTCGATAGAAAAGAATTATTCAAGAACATACCGGTTCTAAAAAAACTGATTACGAGCCTTTTTAAGGCAAACAGTGTAGTAAAGAAGTTTAATCCCGATATAGCGATCGGAGTTGGAGGATATGCCAGCGGACCTTTATTGAAAGTGGCTGCCCGTAGAGGTATACCAACCCTTTTGCAGGAGCAAAATTCGTATGCCGGAGTAACCAATAAATTATTGGCAAAGAAGGCTTCGAAAATATGCGTTGCTTACGAAGGTATGGGAGCATTTTTCCCGAAAGAAAAGATTGTGTTGACAGGTAATCCTTGTCGTCAAGATTTACTTTCAGATGTATCTAAAGAAGAAGCTTATCGTTTCTTTAAACTCGATCCGATGAAAAGAACGATTCTGTTTTTGGGTGGAAGTTTAGGTGCACGTACGTTAAATCAGAGCATAATGAAAAATTTAACCCTGCTAGATGATGCAGGAATACAAATACTTTGGCAGTGTGGAGAGCGTTATCAGTACGATCTGACTATCGAATTATCGAATAAGCCTCAAGCAAAAGATATTCATCTCTATGATTTTATCAACCGGATGGATATGGCTTATAAAGCAGCCGATTTGGTAGTTTCGAGAGCGGGAGCCGGATCTATTTCGGAACTCAGTATACTGGGTAAGCCTACAGTTTTGGTACCTTCGCCAAATGTTGCCGAAGACCACCAAACAAAAAATGCAATGGCTTTGGTCGATAAGCAGGCAACTATCATTGTTAAAGATGACGATGCCCCAACCGAACTTTTAAAAGTAGCCTTACAGGTGGTAAAAGATGACAGCATCCTGGAAATGCTATCCCGAAATATAACGAAAATGGCGCGTCCAAACGCTGCAGAGCATATTGTGGACGAAATAGAAAAGCTGGTAAAAAAAGATAAGTGAATGAGTATGAGGAGACAAATTAAATGTAACTTGTAACTCGTAACTTGTAACTCGTAAAAATTATGGATAATATAAAATCAGTATATTTTTTAGGCATAGGTGGTATAGGCATGAGTAATCTGGCTCGTTATTTCCTCACAAAAGGGAAGAAAGTTGCCGGATACGATAAAACTGAAACGGCACTTACTCAAGCTTTAGTAAAGGAGGGAGCAAGTATTCATTACGATGATAATACAAACAATATCCCTGCCGATTTTACAGATAAAGATTCAACTTTAGTCGTATATACACCTGCTTTGCCTGCTGATAGTGCCGAACTGCAATATTATCAAAATAATAATTTCGATCTGAAAAAACGGGCAGAAGTTTTAGGTTTGATAACCAAAAGCAGTAAAGCCTTGTGCTGCGCAGGTACTCACGGTAAAACGACTACATCGAGTATGCTTGCCCATATATTGAAAGGTTCGCATCTCGATTGCAATGCTTTTTTGGGAGGAATCCTCAAAAACTACAGCAGTAATTTGATGCTGTCAGATACAAGCGAATTTACAGTCGTAGAGGCAGACGAATACGATCGTTCTTTCCATTGGTTACATCCTTATATGGCTCTGATTACCTCGGTTGATCCCGACCATTTGGACATTTACGGAACGGAAGCCGAATATTTGAAAAGTTTCGAAAAATTTACCTCGCTAGTCCAACCCGGAGGAGCTTTGGTAATGAAACACAATATAAAACTATCGCCCAAATTAGTAGATGGTGTTAAACTTTATACCTATTCTATTGAGAAAGGTGATTTTCATGCTGAAAATGTAAAAGTGGGAGACGGTACAATTCGTTTCGATTTTGTGACCCCTAAAGCCACTATTAAAAATATAGAATTGGGAGTTCCAGTAAGAATTAATATCGAAAACGGAATTGGTTCTATGGCTCTGGCTTGGTTAAATGGAGCAACAGACGAAGAGTTGCGTCAAGCGATGGCTACCTTTCAAGGGGCAAAACGCCGATTCGATTTTCTTCTGAAAACCGATAAGGTGGTGATGATTGACGATTATGCACATCATCCCGATGAATTGTCGGCAAGTATATCTTCGGTAAAAGAATTGTATCCCGATAAAAAAGTATTGGGTATTTTTCAACCCCATTTATATTCACGAACTAGAGACTTTGTGGACGAATTTGCTCGCAGCCTATCTCTATTGGATGAGTTGATTTTATTGGATATTTATCCTGCCCGTGAGAAACCGATTGAAGGAATAACTTCTGAAATTATTTTTGAGAAAGTTACTTGCAAAAAAACGCTTTGCAGAAAAGAAGAATTAGTAGATTTGTTACAACATAAAAACGATATTGAAGTATTGCTGACAATAGGCGCAGGAGATATCGATACGTTGTTGCCTGCTATAAAAGATATTTTAGAAGCTAGAATACGCCCCTACAATGTGCCAAATTATTAAAAAGGTCAAAAGGCTGAATGATAAAAAAAATATTAGTTATAATCGGATTATGTTTATTGGGTGGATACCTGATTTTTGCAGCTTTCTTCTTCGAGAAAAAGCCCCAAGATGAGGTGTGCAATCATTTTGAGATCGTGGTAAACAACGAATCTACCGATCGATTTATAGCCATAGCCGATTTAGAGAAATATATAGATTCCAAAGGCTTAAATCCTTATGGGAAACAGCTAAAAGAAGTGAATACTTTGGCTATACAAGAGGCTCTATTGTCGAATAAGTTGATCAAAACAGCCGAAGTTTTTGTAACTAGTGGAGGTGGTATCAGAGCTGTCATTATCGAGCGGATTCCCATTATCAGAGTGATGCCGTCGGGAGGCTTGGGCTATTATATAGACAAAGATGGAGAGAAGATGCCTTTGTCGAATCACAGTACTGCATATTTGCCAATTGCGACCGGAGAAATAAAAGATGAGTTTGCAAGGGGTGATTTATATAAATTTGCACTATTTTTGTGTGATAACGAATTTTGGAATGCCCAGATCGAACAGATTGTGGTTCAGCCCAAAGACGAAGTTGTATTGATAACCCGAATCGGCAATCAAGAGGTATTGATGGGCAAATTAGATAATGTAGAGGCAAAGCTCGATCGCCTCAAAAAATTCTATACTCAGGCGTTACCTTCGACAGGGTGGAACAGGTACACAAAAATAAATCTGAAGTACGACAAACAAGTCGTAGGTACAAAGCGTTAAAAGGTAGGTCACCCCACCCAACCTCCCCAAAGGGGAGGACAACTCCTCCCCTTTGGGGAGGTTGGGTGGGGTGGTCTTACAACAAAAAGAACAAGATATGGAACAATCGGGTTTTATTGTCGGTATCGACTTAGGAACTTCAAAAATTGTAGGGCTGTTAGGACGGAAAAATGAACAGGGAGTAATATCTATTCTTGCTTCGGAATCTATCCCATCTGACAATTGTGTAAAACATGGAGTGGTTTACAATATAGATGAAGCAGCAGGAAAAATAAAGAAGTTGATAAACTTGCTGGAAAACAAGTCGGGTCGTAAAATAGGAAAAATATATGTGTCGGTCGCAGGGAAATCTCTACGAGCAATAGAATATACTTTAACAAAGGATCTGATAGATGAGTCGGAAGTTTCGTTTCTAGTTATAGACCAAATGGAACAGCAAGCTCGTCAGAATAAGCCTGATTTTTTGGCAAATTATAGTGTGGTTGCACCCGAAATATTTTTGGACGGACATCCCGAAGAAGACCCTATCGGCAAAAATGCCACTTTAATAGAAGGGCGTTATCGTTTGATAGTAGGTCGTCCTAACATCAAAAGCAACCTTATAAAATGTATAACCGACAAAAATCAGTTGGATATTGCAGGCTTTGTCGTCGGACCGGTTGCCGCAGGTGCAATTGTGTTGGACGAAGTTGATAAGCAAGCCGGTTGTGTTCTTGTCGATTTTGGAGCAGGTACAACAACCCTGTCTATATACAAAGAAGGTCTGCTTCGGTATATGGCGGTAATACCATTCGGAGGACGTACCATATCGAAAGATGTAAAAGAATTAGGTTTTATAGACACGGCTGCCGAATCGTATAAAATAAAATATGGGAGGGTAGGTAAAGACAAAAATAAACAAGCAACCACCAGTTCGGAAGTCGATGTAAAAGAAATGAATAAGGTAATCCAACTTCGTCAAGAAGAGATTATTTTGAACGTAATCAATCAGATCAAAGAATCGGGTTATGCAGGTAAATTAGAAGCCGGTATAATAATAATGGGTGGAGCTTCTCAATTGACAGGGTTACCCGAATTTTTGGAAGAAAAAGCCCAAATGCCTGTAAAAAAGGCAGTAGCTAAACGTTTATATATAAATAATGCTGCCGATTTGTTACAAAATCCGGCTTATGCACAATGTTTAGGACTATTGCTTTTTGCAAGTGAAAATTGCGAAAAAGTAGAAGCACCTAAGGTTGACGATTATATAAGTCGTCCGCATTATAACGAGCAACAGCAACAAAACGGAAGCTATCGGGAGTCTGCCGAAAGAAATGAAAATGAATCAACTCGTCACAATCAGCCCATTGTTGAGAATGACGATGATGAATATGACGAAGAACCCGAGTACGAAGAAAAACCTCAAAAAAGTAAGAAAGCGAAAGATAAAAAATCGCCCGGTCTTTTTGATTTCTTCGGTAAAATACAGAACTTAGGCGGAACTATGTTTAAAGACGAAGATTAAAATCAGTGAGCAGTTAACAGTCATCAGTCAACAGTTTTCTACTCGTAACTTGTACCTGCCCGATAGGGCGAAGTAACTTGTAACTCAATAATAAAGAATACACGCTATATGAATGACGAGATATTAGAATTTCAGTTTCCACGCAAAACGCAAACTATCATCAAGGTGATAGGAGTAGGCGGTGGTGGTGGAAATGCCGTGAATCATATGTATAATGAGGGAATACATGATGTATCGTTTGCTCTCTGCAATACAGATAATCAGGCATTGCATGAGTCTCCGGTCGAAACCCGTGTACAACTCGGTCGACGTACCACCGAAGGCTTAGGAGCAGGTAACCGTCCCGAAGTAGCTAAATCGGCTGCCGAAGAAAGCCGTCAGGATATACAAGAGCTTTTGGGCGATGGTACCAAAATGGTATTTATCACCGCAGGTATGGGAGGGGGAACCGGAACAGGTGCTGCACCTGTTGTTGCCCGTATTGCGAAGGATATGAATATCTTGACCGTTGGTATTGTTACCATACCGTTTGTATTTGAAGGTCGTAAAAAAATAATTCAAGCCCTAAAAGGGGTCGAAGATATTGCGCAGAATGTAGATGCCTTATTGGTAATCAACAATGAGCGATTGATAGATATATATTCGGATCTTACTATTCCCAATGCTTTTGCTAAAGCCGATGATACGTTGGCGATAGCTGCCAAAGGTATAGCCGAGATTATAACCGTACACGGACATATCAATCTCGATTTTGCCGATGTGAAAACCATTCTTAAAGATGGCGGTGTTGCCATTATGAGTAGTGGTATCGGTGAAGGAGAAAGCAGGGTTGAAGAAGCAATCAGAAACGCTTTACATTCGCCATTGTTGAATAACAATGATGTCTTTAAAGCAAAAAAGATATTGTTCAATATTTATGCCGGAGAAGGTTCTCCGCTTATTGTTGAAGAAATGGAAGCGGTGTCCGAATTTATGAAGCGCTTTGGTCCCGAGATCGAAGTAATTTGGGGTACAGCAACCGAAGACAGTTTAGGCGATAAGGTGAAGATCACTTTATTGGCAACAGGATTCGGAATGTCGAGCATACCGGGTATTGATGATCACCTACGGGAAATGACCGAAGAAGAGCTACGCTTGGAGGAAGAACGTTTCATCAAAGAAGAGGAAGAAAAACGCCGTATTAACACCATGATTGAGCAACATTATGGTAAAGATGGGGTTAAAACAATGGATGTGAGGTCGTTTTTTACTCCTCGCCCCATTATTTTATCGACAGAAGAATTAGACGACGATAAGATAATCGAAGCATTGGAAAATACTCCCGTATTTAAAAGAGGAGAAGATTTTAATCCGAATGACTATAGACCCGAGAATAAAAAATCGACAGATTTATTTAACTGATTCTCAGTTACAAGTTACAAGTTACGAGTAGGCGGTAGAGACGTAATGCTAACGTCTCAGCTACAAATAATCTTTAAAACTCATCAACTTATCAATTCAAAAACCAATAATACAACTACATATGGACTTGTTTGAAAGAGTAAGCGAAGATATAAAAGATGCAATGCGTGCTAAAGATAAAATCAGATTAGAAGCATTGCGTGGTGCAAAAAAAGAGTTTATTGAAGCCAAAACAGCAAAAGACAGCGATGGTGAATTGTCTGACGAGGTTGCTGTGAAGATTCTTCAAAAGATGGTAAAACAAAGACGTGATAGTGCCGATATTTATAAATCGCAGGATCGTCCCGAACTTGCCGATAAAGAATTGGAAGAGATAGCAGTTTTAGAACACTATCTACCTAAACAACTATCCGAACAAGAATTGGAAGCCAAATTGAAAGAAATTATTGCTTCGGTAGGTGCTGCAAGTGCAGCCGATATGGGCAAAGTAATGGGTGCTGCTACAAAACAACTGGCAGGATTAGCTCCCGGAAAAGCAATTTCTGATACAGTTAAGAAATTATTGTCGTAAGGTTGGATCACCGACCTTGCGTGTAGGGGCGAATTGCATTCGCCCGATATATGTTTTCTTCCGGGCGAATGCAATTCGCCCCTACAACGAAAGCTTGGTATATAAAACAATTGAGCCGATGAATATTAATCCATCGGCTCTCTTATTTTAATAATAAAAAGGTCTGTAACCTTTACATCATATTAGCAGCTAAAAACTTCCTCGTTAATTCGGCTTTTTCGCCTCTGCGTTCGATATAGTTTACGGCTTGCTCTTCCGAAATCTGTCCGATATTGAAATATCTCGATTGAGGATGTGCAAAAATAAGTCCGCTTACCGAAGCATTGGGTAGCATAACACCATTTTCGGTTAACTCAACCCCAATTTCAGTAGATTGTAGTAAATCGCTATTCAAAAGAAAATTGATAGACTGATCGGGTATAGAAGGATAACCTACCGCCGGGCGTATCCCTTGATATTTCAAAGAAAACATCTCGTCTACCGTAATATTTTCGTCAGGAGCAAATCCCCAATATTCTTTTCTGATTTTAGCATGCAGGTACTCGGTGGTGGCTTCTGCTAAACGGTCTAATACCGATTTTAGAAGCAATACACTATATTCGTCACCCTCGTGTTCGTATTTGCTTAATAGCTCGTTAGAACCCACTCCTGCGGTGGCGGTAAATCCAGCTACATAATCTTTTTTACCACTATTTTTAGGAGAAACAAAGTCGCAAAGAGAAAGGTATACTCCTTTATCATTTTTCTTTTGCTGTCTCAACATCGGGAAGCAGATGTTGTTGATATAGATGCACTCATTATCAGAATAAGCTTCGTGAATGGCATATACAGCCTTTATATATTCAGCTTTCGAGAAAATCAGTTGATCCAACATCTTTTTCGCATCACGATATAGGCTCATTCCTTCTTGAGCCTTTTCTTTCTCTTTTTCGGGGAAAGTATTCAGCCATTCTTCATCACAACTAGGGCAACCATCCAGATGTTGCACCGTATGATAACGAGCCGAAAGATTCCACGAATGAAAGAAGAATTTCCAATCAACATACGGCAGAATTTCTTCTATCGGTATATGAGGAATAACATGTCTACCCAAGTTATTGGGAGTCGACGGCGTATAATTAGCCCAATCTATTTTAAATGGATTTTTAATAGCCTCATCCATAGGAAGAAGTTCTACCTTTTTGCTTTCCATTGAATCCCGTAAATCTTGATATTCACCTCTTATCTCTTGAATGAAAGACTCTTTAGATGTGGGGTTTATCAATTTGGCAACAGCCGATGGAGCTTGCGAAGCATCCTTCACGTATACCACCGATCCGTTATTATATTTAGGATCAATTTTTATTGCCGTGTGCAGCTTAGATGTAGTCGCACCACCAATCATAAGCGGAATAGTGAATCCTGCTTTTTCCATTTCGTGCGCAACGATACTCATTTCTTCCAAAGAAGGAGTGATAAGTCCGCTAAGACACAATATATCGGGTTGTAATTCTATTACCTTTTGTATAATTACTTCGGGTGGAACCATTACGCCAAGGTCTATAACTTCATAATTGTTACAAGCCAGAATAATACCTACGATGTTTTTTCCAATATCGTGAACATCGCCTTTCACCGTTGCAATAAGCAGTTTGCCTGCACTGTTAGAAACCGATTTAGAATCTTTTTGAGCTTCGAGTGTAGGCTCAAGTATGGCTACGGCACGTTTCATGGTACGAGCAGTTTTTACCACTTGGGGTAAGAACATTTTCCCCGATCCGAATAAGTCTCCTACTTTATTCATTCCCGACATAAGGGGCTTATCTATAATATCTACGGCTTTTGGATATACTTTTAGAGCTTCCTCTAAATCTTCTTCCATGTAGTCGCTGATTCCTTTTATCAAGGCATATTCTAAGCGTTGGTCGAGGGCATAACTGCGCCATTCTTCTACTCTTTGTTCGGGTTGATTCGATTTCTCATTTTTTACACGTTCAGCATAATCAATAAGTTCATCCGTTGCTTCTTCTCTTCTGTTGAAGACAACATCCTCTATCAGATTTCTTAAGTCTGTCGGAATGTCGTCATAAAGAACCGATTCGCCCGGATTAACGATACCCATATCCATCCCTTTCTGAACGGCATAGTAAAGAAATACCGAGTGCATCGCTTCACGTATATAATCGTTTCCACGAAACGAGAACGAAAGGTTACTAACCCCTCCGCTTATTTTTGCATGAGGTAAGTTTGCTTTTATCCATTCGATGGTTTTCAAGAAATCGACTGCATAACCTCTGTGTTCTTCAATCCCCGTAGCTATTGCTAGGATATTGGGGTCGAAGATTATATTCATCGGATTGAATCCGTCATTTACAAGTAACTTGTAGGCACGCTCGCATATTTCGATGCGTCTTTCGAAACGGTCGGCTTGTCCTTTTTCATCGAATGCCATAATAATTACGGCTGCTCCATATTGGTGTACCAAACGTGCCTGACGAAGAAATTCTTCTTCACCACCTTTCAAAGAGATGGAGTTTACAACCGCTTTTCCTTGCAAGCATTTAAGTCCGGCTTCCAATACTTCCCATTTAGAAGAATCGACCATGACAGGAATACGAGAAACATCAGGGTCAGAAGCAACTAGATTAAGGAAAGTAGTCATTTCTTTCACTCCATCGAGCAGACCTTCGTCCATATTCACATCAAGAATCTGAGCGCCGTCTTCTACTTGTCGGTGTGCAATGGTAAGGGCTTCTTCGTATTTTTCCTCCTTGATAAGACGAAGAAATTTACGGGAACCGGCTACATTACAGCGTTCTCCTACATTTATAAAGTTGATTTCAGGCTTAGCTTCCAATAGTTCTAAACCTGATAGCCACATGTATTTAGGCTTTTCGGCAGGTATGTGAGGCGTTGCACCTTCGACCAAGCTGACGTATTGCGATATATGATCGGGGGTAGTTCCACAACATCCTCCTAGAATATTCACCAAACCTTCGTCAATATATTCTTTGATCTGTTTCGCCATAATTTCGGGAGTTTCGTCATACTCTCCGAATTGGTTCGGCAGTCCTGCATTAGGATATGCCGAAATATAGGTAGGAGCAAGTCTTCCCAGTTCCTTAAGGAAAGGTTTCATATCGGATGCTCCGAATGAACAGTTAAGCCCTATCGAAAGAAAATCAATATGGCTGACAGATGCTAAAAAAGCTCCTGTTGTTTGCCCCGAAAGAGTACGTCCGCCTTTATCGGATAACGTTACCGAAATCATAATAGGCATCTCTATATTTCTTTCTCTGCGAACTTCGTCTGCTGCAAATAGGGCAGCTTTAGCGTTTAGTGTATCGAAGATGGTTTCGATCAAAAGCAGATCTACTCCGCCATCAATCAATCCTTCTATTTGTTCTTTATATACTTGGTGCAAATCGTCAAAAGTAACGGCACGATAAATCGGATTTTCGACTTTCGGACTCATAGATGCAGTCTTATTAGTCGGACCGATTGACCCTGCTACAAAGCGAGGCTTGTCGGGAGTACGTTTTGTATATTCATCCGCAGCTTTACGAGCCAAACGAGCGGCTGATATATTCATTTCCCTCACTAGATCCGACATATTATAGTCATCCATAGATATGGAATTGGCATTGAATGAATTTGTTTCTATAATGTCCGCCCCTGCTTCCAAATATTCGCAATGGATTGCTTCTATTATATCGGGACGGGTGAGGCATAACAAATCGTTATTACCTTTGAGAAGTGTGGTGGCATTTTTGAATCTGTCTCCACGAAAATCTTCTTCGGTAAGTGTATATCGTTGTATCATGGTACCCATGGCACCATCCAATATAAGTATTCTACTTTTTAGTATATTTTTAATCTGTGGCATTGTTGGTATTTTAATTGTGCTTCGCATTGTCTACACCTTTGCTATTTCAATCTACTATTTGTATCGAATTAATATCGTAATAATTGATATAGGCCTTATATAACCAGTCGTTATAATCATCTTTAGGAAACTCATACAGCCCCATAGTAAGACTCGATTTATCTTGCATATCAAATAGTCCTCCGGTTAGTACAATGTCTTTCTTGCCTTCTGCTTTTTGTTTCAAAACTTCAGCTTCGCGTTTATCTATTATCTCAGCTCTTATTTTCAACTCGGTTCTCCCAAAACTATACATGTTTCCCCAAACGGCAAATAATATCACTAATGTAATCCCACTAACTACTTTTATATACAGCTTAGAGAAATCTATATTGGCATATATTGTTGATATAGAGATTATCACTAGTGTAATTATGCCGAACCACCCTCTGGAACCAACTCTTAATATTATCAAATACTCTAAGCTTGAAGCTAATGCTGCCATTAAAAAGATTGAAGTTACAATGACAGTACGATCAACATTCTTTTTAGTTGAAAAAAATCTAAATAAAAGAATACACACAATACCAATCAAAGCTATTATCAGTGCATAATCTGTCAATCGATCCCAATAATCACTAATATGTTCGATGACTATATCTAAAGTAGATCCCCCCTTGACTCCAGCCATTTTGTTCTCAATTTCGTATCTGCGAAAATTACCCGGAGCTATCAACATTAAGACTGTACCTATAGTAGAACCAATGAGTCCGTATATAGACCATTTTGGTATAGATATTCTTATTATATATTTTTCTATACCAATAAACATTACCAAAATAACGAATAAGCTAATAGCTGTCGTTTCATTTGTCCATCCTGCTATAACTCCTGCTATAAAAAAGAAGATATTCTTATAAATATAATCTTTTGCCCAAATGTCTTTTTTTATTTTATTATAACAGTCTGTAAAACAGCAATAATAGGGATAAAGAAATGCTAATACAATGCATGTTCCCCATAAATAATTAATACTACCTGTTATCCATAAAATAGTCATTCCCAAACTAGGTTGAAAAAACCAGACTAATAGAAAAATAAGACATAATAGAAATATGTTTATTTTATTTCCTCTATTGGCTATGAAATAGATTAATAATATGTAAACAATAAACATGATACTATTCAAGAAGTCACACCACCAATGCCCGCAATAAAGTAGTACCTGCAAGGTGCCATGCACTACAAGACGTCCTCCCCACATTGTATAATGTTTCATCATAGAAGGAAAGACCTCAAACACATTTCTTATCATGTGATCTTCATAATATCTGAAATGATAATCCCAATCATCAGCATAAATAGGATAGATTTTATTCAAATCATATATGATGAAGAAAATACCACCAATGATAAGCACAAAGATTAGTCCCAGAATAAATGAAGATTTGTTCATTATTGTTTTAATTTTCGATTTTATACTCATATCTTCATTAACTTTTATTTCTTCATCACTCTATCGAGCATTCTTTTATCGTCTTTCTCTTTGAGGCTTTGTCTTTTGTCGTATTGCTTCTTGCCTCGTGCAATGGCAATATTCAACTTAGCCAAACCTCTGTCATTGAGGAATAAACGTGTAGGGACAATCGTGTATCCCGTTTCTTTAACCGATCGCATAATTTTCTTCAGTTCTTTTTTATTCAAAAGAAGTTTGCGATCTCGGCGAGCCACATGATTGTTATAAGAACCATAAAAATATTCGGTAATATTCATGTTTCTAACCCATAATGCCTCTTTTTCGAATATACAAAAAGTATCAACTAAACTGGCTTTACCCAGTCTTATTGACTTAATTTCGGTTCCGGTCAAGACCAGTCCTGCCGTATATGTATCAAGCAATTCATAATCAAAAGTTGCCCGTTTGTTTTTTATATTTATGCTTAATTGTTTCATTCTGTGTTCTATCTTAATAACAAAGCCGGAGATTTTACTCTTTCAACAGCTTATCTAAAAAGTCATCAAATTCTTTGTCCATACGGCTCAAAAAGTCATTCTCTATTCTGATAACAGAGTCGTCTTCGATAACGAGCAGTTCTTCTTGAACCACTAGATTTTCGTCCGCAATATTAATAGAGAATGGTTTGAATACATCGAGTGAATCAAATTTATGATCCATGTCGAATTGCTCAACTACTTCTCTTAATTGGCGGGCTATAACCTGATCGTTTTCTTCCGAAGACCATTCTTCGATTATGATCTGCGACAATAGATTCTCTTCATCATCAAATACTGATAAGTTGCCGGTATCTTTGTCGACAACAAGAAATATATCAGTTAAAGAACTACCTGCATACCCTTCATTCAAACCGTTGATTGCTTCGGTTAGCACTTTCGAAATTTCTTTATACACTTTTCTTGCTGTCATAATCTATTGATATTTAAGTCTTATTCTTGTCTTCTTTTATTGCTGTTTCCCTAGAAGCTTGTTGTATTCGCTGTCATTATTTATAATTTCGAGACCTCTTTTGAAAATTTCGCTTTCGTCATTAATAATCTTGAAATAAGCAGTTGTACTGAACAAATCTCTGGCTATCAACGATTTTATTCGGCGCTTAAATTGCTCCTTAGATTTTAGATACTGATCTTCTTTGTATTCAATCTTTTCGTCAGTAGCCATTTTAATCATTTCGGCAAGTACTTTATCGGATACTTCATACTCCTTTTTATATTTTTCGATAGTCGGATATTTCTTTAGAAGATCTTTTCTGTTGGCATCTACCTGATTAAGAGACAATCGGTACACAATACCCATTGCATTAATGCGTCCGCTATACTCGGTATATTCCGTTGTATCTATTGGAACAAAATTATCGGGCATAATACCTCCGCCACCATATACAATCCGTTGATTTACCAGTGTTTTATATTTCAAAGAATCCGGAAAATGTATACTGTCGGCATTCATCATTTCGCCTCTGTTATATCTTGATATCAAATCTTTATTATAGGAATCCTGATCTCCATGTGTGTATGGTTTCTGAATACAACGCCCGGTAGGAGTGTAGTAACGGGCTACCGTCAAGCGGATCATCGAACCATCGGGTAGGGGAAACTGGCGTTGTACAAGACCTTTACCAAAGGTACGTCTACCCACAATTAAGCCTCTATCCCAGTCTTGAACTGCCCCCGATAAGATTTCGCTAGCTGAAGCCGACCCTTCATCCACAAGTATTACCAATTTACCTTTCTCAAACAATCCTTTTTCTGTAGAGGAATCGCTTGTTTTTTCTTGATGAGCCCCTTCCATATAAACCGTCAATTTATTCTTATCCAAAAATTCGTCGGCAAGTTCTGTTGCAGCATTCAGATAGCCTCCGCCGTTGCTCTCGAGATCAAGAATCAGGTTCTGTAGACCTTCGGCAGTCAGCTTATTTAAAGCTTCTCGAAACTCGGTTGCGGTAGTTGCACCAAATCGGCTCAAGCGGATATATCCGGTTTTATCATCAATCATATAGGCTGCATCCAAACTATAAATAGGGATTTTGGCACGTATTATCTGAAAGGTAATAGGTTTGGGAGTACCACGGCGAAGCACTTTTACAGTGACTTTACTTCCCTTTGGACCTTTTAGTTGTTTCATAATGTCACGCGTACTCATTTTAACCCCTGCAATGGTACTGTCGTTCACCGATATGATGCGATCGCCGGGAAGCATACCTACACGTTCCGACGGTCCATCGGCAATTGTTTCGATAACGTACAGCGTGTCAGACATCATGTTAAAGGATATGCCTATGCCATCGAAGTTACCCTCCAATGGTTCGTTCATTTCCGCTACACTTTCGGCACTGAGATATGACGAGTGAGGATCGAGTTCTTTTAGTATAGATACAATAGCATTTTCGGCTAATTTTTCGTCTCCAACTTTATCGACATACATCTTCTCAATTAAAGTCATAGTGGTGGCTAACTTCTTAGTTCCTTGACTCATGCTGTATTGTGCCGAAGTAGTATTAGTAAAAACAAATGTACAGGTTATTATCAATAACAGTATCTTTTTTCTCATGCTGTGTTCTCTTTTTAGTCAGTTATAAGGTCTAAGACCTTTATTTATGCAAAAAAGCCAAGCAAGGTTATTACTTGACCCATTGGATATTTTTAATTATTCCAAATCATTTTTTTAGTCTGTATCAATCTCAATTCCGACAGGAACAAATTTACTGACATCGTGATTGTACCGTAAAAGTTCCCTCACAATTGTTGAGCTGATATGAGTCAATTCCGGCTCGGTAAAAAGTACCAATGTTTCGATGCCCGAAATATTCCGGTTCATGTCGGCAATTGTTTTCTCATACTCAAAATCGTTCACCGATCTAATTCCTCTGATAATAAATTCGGCATCTACTTTCTTTGCGAAATCAACAGTCAGAGAATCGTATGAAGCTACCGAAACACGAGGTTCGTTGGCATACAGCTTTTCTATCATCCGGATTCTTTGCTCCAACGAGAAATAACTTCTCTTGCTGTCGTTGATCCCTATTGATATCACGATTTCGTTTACCACATTTAATCCTCTACGAACGAGCGACGCATGCCCTATTGTAAAAGGATCGAATGTACCCGGAAAAATAGCTCTTTTCATTGTTCTATAGTTACGAGTTACAAGTTACGAGTTACATGAATTATCTAATCTCTTGTAACTCGTAACTTGTAACTAATATATTAGTTTGCCATGTCGGAGATAAACTTAATTCTTACCAAACGTATCTCTTCTTCGGTATATGTACCCAATTCGTTTATAGCATCTTCCAGATCATCCGACTCAGCCTCTTGGAAGTAATCGAAAATATCTGCCATATGGTCTTCATCTATTACTTCGTTCAAGAAATAGTCGATGTTTATTTTGGTTCCCGAATAAACTATAGCTTCCAACTCTGCCATCAATTCCGTAAATTCAATACCCTTCGATTCAGCAAGATCGTCTAAAGCAACCTTACGGTCGATACTTTGTACAATAGCAACTTTGAGTTTCGATTTATTGGCTACTGTTCTGACTCTAAGGTCTTCAGGACGCTCAATTTCATTTTCTTCAACGTGCTTTTTGATAATTTCAACAAATTCGGCTCCGTATCTTTTCGCTTTACCTGCTCCTACACCGGGGATATTTTGAAGCTCGTCGATGCTGGTTGGGTAGATGGTTGCCATCGACTCCAACGAAGGATCTTGAAAAATAACATAAGGAGGAACATTCAGTTTTTTTGACATCTTCTTCCGAAGGTCTTTCATTATCGAGAATAGCACAGGGTCTACTGCCGAACTTCCGCCTCCGCCTTTGATTACCACTTCGTCGTCGCTTTCGTCGTCAAAATCTTCTTCTTGAGCAATTTTGAATGAAATGGGTTTCTTTAAAAAATCCTTTCCTTTCTTTGTTATTTTCAGCAGACCATAATTTTCTATGTCTTTGTCGAGATAGCCGGCAATCAGACCTTGTTTGATTACAGCGTTCCAAGTTTCTTCATCTGTACTCTCTCCCGAGCCAAATGCTTCTAAGTCTTGGTGACTATAAGTTTCAATTTCGGATGTTTCTTTTCCTCTTAGAAAATTGATTACGTACTCTGTTTTGAATTTTTCCTTTAATGCTAGTACAGCTTCTATTGCTGTTAATAATAAGTCTTGAGCTTCCACTTGTTTTTTAGGGTTTATACAATTGTCACAATTACCACAATTATGTTGATTATATTTTTCTCCGAAATAATGCAGTAGAACAATTCTACGACACATTGCTGTCTCAGCGTAAGCTGCAGTTTCAAGGAGAAGTTGTTTGCCAATTTCTTGTTCGGCTACAGGTTTGCCTTGCATAAATTTCTCGAGCTTCTGAAGGTCTTTGTACGAATAAAATGCGATACATCTACCTTCGCCTCCATCTCGTCCGGCACGTCCTGTTTCCTGATAATACCCTTCGAGGCTTTTGGGCATGTCATAATGTATAACATACCTTACATCGGGTTTGTCGATCCCCATCCCAAAGGCTATTGTTGCTACAATGACATCTACTTTTTCCATCAAGAACGAGTCTTGATTCTCACCACGTGTCGAGGCATCCAAGCCGGCGTGATAAGCAAGTGCATTTATATTGTTGGCACGAAGAATTTCTGCAAATTCTTCTACCTTTTTTCTGCTTAGGCAGTATATGATGCCCGATTTGCCTTGTTGAGACTTAATGTAGCGGATAATATCACGATCTACATGTTCTGTTTTGGGGCGGACTTCGTAATAGAGATTTTCACGATTGAAGGACGATTTGTAAATTTTAGCATCCAACATTCCCAAACTCTTTTGGATATCGTGCTGCACCTTAGGAGTCGCAGTGGCAGTAAGGGCAATCAGCGGTCGTTGACCTATTTCCATTATAATGGGCTTGATGCGTCGGTATTCGGGTCTGAAATCGTGTCCCCATTCCGATATACAATGTGCTTCGTCTATTGCATAGAACGAAACTTTTATTTGACGCAAAAAGTCGATATTCTCTTCTTTAGTGAGCGATTCGGGAGCAACATACAACAGTTTTGTTTTGCCCGACACCACATCAGCTTTGACCAACTCGATGGAAGCTTTGTTTAAGGACGAATTCAAAAAGTGGGCTATACCGTCTTCTTCGCTGAAGTTGCGCATGGCATCAACCTGATTTTTCATCAATGCAATCAATGGAGATATAATAATAGCCGTACCCTCCATCAATATAGCAGGAAGCTGATAGCAAAGAGACTTTCCTCCTCCTGTCGGCATCAAAACAAAAGTATCTTTTTCTTCCAAAACATTCTGTATGATAGCCTCCTGGTTACCCTTGAACTTATCAAATCCAAAATGTTTTTTTAGATTTTCAATCAATAGATCTTCTCGTTTTGACATAGTTAGTTTAGTCGCATAAATGGATTATCAAAAATAGGAATAACCAACACTTGTTTTTATAAAAACCTCCCCCAACCTCCCCAAAAGGGAAGAGTTTAAAAACTTGCTCTCTATACCTCTCTCTTTTGGAGGGGTTGGCGGAGGTGCTAAAGTATATAATTAAATACTTTGTTCACTTATACCATACGAAGATAACTTCTTAAGTCAAAAATACAATAGAAAAAGATTTTTTTTTGATACAAAAATGAGTTTTATTCGTAAGAATTTTTCAGCCTGTCCAAATTAGAGCTTTCCAACTGCTGTATGGCGTACTCTTTCGTTATGTGCAGGCTCTTTTCTGCACTGGATGGGATGGTAAACATTGCATCCATCATCACTGTTTCTACTATAGAACGAAGCCCTCTGGCTCCCAATTTATATTCGATGGCTTTGTCAACTATATATTCATAAACATCCTCATCGAAGGTTAAGTTCACATCATCCATAGTAAATAATTTCAAGTACTGTTTGATGATTGAGTTCTTGGGTTCTGTCAAAATTCTTCTCAAAGCCGAATGGTCTAACGCATTCAGATAAGTAAGAATAGGCAAACGTCCTATAATCTCGGGGATCAACCCGAAAGATTTCAAATCTTGAGGAGTTATGTACTTAAGCATTTGAGTTCGGTCGATGTCGGCATTCTTCATAGCCGAAGAATATCCCACAACACGAGTGTTCAGACGTTGTGCTATTTTCCGTTCGATACCGTCAAATGCCCCTCCACATACAAATAGTATGTTTTTGGTGTTTACGGCAATCATTTTTTGGTCGGGGTGCTTACGTCCTCCTTGTGGTGGAACGTTTACGATAGAACCCTCCAATAATTTCAATAGACCTTGTTGTACACCTTCGCCACTTACATCACGGGTGATAGAGGGGTTGTCTCCTTTACGGGCAATCTTATCTATTTCGTCGATGAATACAATACCGCGTTCGGCAGCAGTTACGTCATAATCAGCCGCTTGTAACAAGCGGGTAAGTATACTTTCGATATCTTCGCCCACATATCCGGCTTCCGTTAGCACAGTAGCATCTACAATGGCGAATGGTACATGTAGCAATTTGGCAATGGTACGTGCCAAAAGCGTTTTGCCGGTTCCCGTAGGACCTACCATGATAATATTCGATTTTTCGATTTCGATATCATCTTCGCCTACTTCTTGCAATAATCTTTTGTAGTGATTATATACCGAAACCGATAGATAGCGCTTGGCATCATCTTGTCCGATAATATATTGATCCAAAAACTCTTTTATCTGTTTTGGACTTGGCAGATGCTTCCTGTCTAGAATATCGCCAAAATTATTGTCCGATTTCAGAGAATCTTTTACTATCTGATATGCCTGATCGATACATTTGTCGCAGATGTGAGCTGATATTCCTGCAATCAATAGGTTTACATCGCTGTCTGCACGTCCGCAGAAGCTGCAAAAATCGTTTGCTCCTTTTTTTGCCATATGTTTTGTTTTAGGTCACAGACCTTTTTTAGGTAATAGAAAGAAATTGAGATACCTCACCCCAACCCCCTCCAAAGGAGAGGGAGTACAGAGAGGGGGTGAGGCTAAACAAATAATTGACTGCCTATAATCTAATAAACAGTCAATTATTAAGTTTTTTGACACTCGTGTGTGCATTATTTTGTACGAAGTAGTATGTTGTCAATCATACCGTATTCTTTAGCTTCGGTAGAATTCATCCAGTAATCACGATCCGAATCTTGAGCTACCTTTTCGATAGATTGTCCCGAATGATCTGCAATAATAGCATAAAGTTCTTGTTTTACTTTGGCAATTTCGCGAGCCGTAATTTCGATATCCGAAGCCTGCCCCTGTGCGCCTCCCAGTGGTTGGTGTATCATTACACGGGAGTGTTTTAGACCAAAGCGTTTGCCTTTTTGTCCTGCAACCAAAAGTACTGCTGCCATAGATGCTGCCATACCTGTACAAATGGTAGATACGTCGCTGCCAATAAATTGCATGGTGTCGTATATTCCATATCCGGCATATACCGATCCTCCCGGCGAATTGATATAGATAGAAATATCTTTACCCGAATCGGCAGAGTCTAAGTAAAGTAATTGTGCCTGAATAACATTGGCTGTATAATCGTCGATACCAGTACCGAGAAAAATGATGCGATCCATCATCAGACGAGAGAACACATCCATTTGTGCAACATTAAGCTGACGTTCTTCGATAATGGTTGGCGAAATATAGCTGCTGGTTATACTACCCATGTATTGATCGAGAGCCAATCCGTTCAACCCAATATGTTTGGTTGCGTATTTTCTAAAATCATTCATAGTTGTTTATATCTTTAATTTATTAATTCACTTAGGAGACTGCAAATTTTGTGCCGAAAACCTCACCCCAACCCTCTCCAAAGGAGATGGAGTTGTAAGCGTTTCATATCTAACCCCCTCTCCTTTGGAGAGGGTTGGGGTGAGGTCGTTATCTGCAATAAAAAAGAGACCTTTGCCATTGATGCTTAGTCTAAACAAAGTTATAAATAATTATTTGAAACCTGCAAATAAAAACTTTGTCTTCCTTAAGATTATAGGCAAAGGTCTCTTTGGATAGACCTTATTTTATTGTAATATGATCAAATTAGGCTTCAGCTGCAATTTCTGCTTCAAAGAATTTTCTGAATTCGTCAAGGCTCATTTCTTGTTCGTTCAATGTAACGAGAGATTTCAAGCATTCAATGATTTTGTCTTCCATGGCTTTGTCAACCATGTTGCGAGATGTTTCTTTGTTTTTCAACATTTCGTTGGCATAGTTTGCCAAAACATCATCGGGCATACCCATCATTCCGTATTGAGCAAATTGTACACGTGCAGCTTGTACAGCTACTTTGCGAACATCGGCTTCTTCTATTTTGAGATCATTTTCTTTTACCAATTGTTCTTTGATCAAGTGAAATTTCAAGTCGTTGATAATTTGTGGATACTCTGCGTCCAAAGCCTCTGGAGTTCTGTCGGTACCAGTTGCCAGTAACCATCTTTTTAGGAATGCGTTAGGAAATTCAAGATTACCTGCTTTTTCTTCCAGTAATACCCGTGCATCCAATAAGAATTTGTAATCGCTATCGGGAGTCAGTTGAGTTTGAAGTGTTTCTACTACCTTCGCCAAAAATTCAGCCTCTGATTTTACAGTACCTTCTCCAAATACTTTATCGAATAATGTTTGATCTAAATCAGCCTCTTTGTAACGAGTAATTTCGTTTATAGTGAACGAAAATTCGGCAGCGATAGAATCTACAGCACCTTTTTCGATGTGTAAAAACGATGCTATTTCGGCTTCGTTTCCATCATACGCTTTACCCGGATTGAAAACGATAGTTGCGCCTTTACTTACACCCGCAAACTTAGCTTGTTCTTCTTCATCTTTCATATAAGAAGGCATCACCACTCCATTTTCTACACGGATACCTCCGTTTTTAGGTTTTCCGCCTTCCAGTTCTACGACTTCACCTTTCAGCAAGTCAGTTGGTTGAGCATCGCCTTCAAGAGTTTCGTATTTGCCGTAGTTGGCTTTGTACGAAGCTATTTGTTTGTCTATCAACTCTTGCTCTACAGCTATTTTATAATAATTGATTTTGTCTTTTTTGCTTAAAGCCAATTTTACTTCGGGAGCAAGTGCTATGTCGAAGAAAAACTCGAAATCTTCTTCTTTCGAAAAATCAACAGGTTGTTGTTTTTCTTCGTTCGGAAGAGGTTCGCCCAATATATTAAGTTTGTTTTCTTGTATATAGTTGTAGATTCCTTCGCCTACCAATTTGTTAACCTCTTCGGCAAGGATCGATTTTCCGTGCATCTTTTTTACCATACCTACAGGCACAGTTCCCGGACGGAAACCCGGTACGTTGGCTTTCTTACGAAAGTTTTTTATAGCCTCATCGACTTTTACTTGATAATCAGCTTTTTTTACGTCTACCTTAAGTATAGCGTTTATGCTATCTACTTTAATAAGAGATGTATCCATCTTTGGCTTGTATTTTATATATTGTTATGTAATTAATTCGGACGATTATACTAAGTTCTAGCTAGAAAGCCTTCGACTTAGAGCATAGATAAATTTTTAGTGGCACAAAAATAGTTTTTATTATTCCAATATTCAAATTTATTTCTCATTTTCATTTTTACAACACCTTATTCTGATGTTAATAATAATAAAATACTGATTATTAATCTCTTATTTAGGTGGTTGGTTGTTCAATAAACCCTAATGACGGTTGGTTGAAATTGTAGTATTTATCTTTTATCTTACAAAACACTCAAATAATGAATAAAAAATATTTATATTTGCTACGTGTCTTATATTTTAGGTGATTAGTAAAAACGGCGTTTTATGATAAAAGACAAGGGAGATTCAATTAGCTTCGAAGCTAGTATCCCTGTTATGTGGGCTCTTCTTGAAGAGAATGAACGTGAGCGTGTAAAAGCTGCAGCAAAAATTCTCCACCTCAAAAAAAATGAAATAATTTATTGCGAAGAAGAGATTCCTAAAGATTTGATGTGTCTCCTAAAGGGGAAGGTTAAGATTTTTAAGAATGGGGTTGGCGGACGTAGCCAAATAATAAGGATGATACGACCCGTCCAAAATTTTGGTTATAGGGCTTACTTTGCTAAAGAACCTTATGTAACAAATGCTTCGGCTTTTGAAGCGTCAACGGTTTGCCTTATCCCGATGATACTGATTGAAGAATTGGTGATGGTAAACACCAAATTAGCTATGTACTTTATCACAGAATTGTCTGCCGACTTGGGTATTGCCGATGAAAGGGTTGTAAGCCTTACTCAAAAGCATATTCGTGGCAGGCTGGCTGAATCCTTGGTTTTTCTTCTCGAAAACTATGGTTTGGAGGAAGATGGCGCTACTCTAAGTATTTATTTATCGAGAGAAGATTTGGCGAATTTGTCGAATATGACTACCTCAAATGCCATCCGAACATTGTCTACCTTTGTAGATGAGCATATAATTGCTTTGGATGGACGTAAAATAAAGATAATAGACGAAGATAGACTGCGAAAAATTAGTAAAATAGGATGATCTCATCTGTAGTACACAAATATTTAGATTTTAAGTACAGAGAGGTTGAACAATTTATAGATAACCCGTTTCTTACGCAAGAAAAAATACTTAACTATCTGATTCGATCGGCAACGAATACCTTTATTGGGGCGAAATACAATTTTTCGTCTATCAAGAATAAAGACGATTTCAGAAAAGCTGTTCCGGTTTTCCATTACGAAGACCTGAAACCTTATTTGGAGAAAATTCTTGTCGATAAACAACAAAATGTATTGTGGAATAAGCCTGTTAAGTGGTTTGCCATGTCGTCGGGTACTACCAGCGATAAAAGTAAATACATTCCCGTAACTCAAGAATCACTTACACAAGGTCATTATAAATGTGGGCAACAAATGCTTGCATTGTATGCACAAAGTAATCCGCAAGCCAAGTTTTTTGTAGGAAAAACGCTTGTGTTGGGTGGCAGTAAGCAGGTGAATAGTATAGGAGACGGTATTTTTACGGGCGATATTTCGGCTATACTGATTAAGAACTTAAATTTTTTGGCAAAGTTCAGCAGAACCCCCGATCGAATATCCCTCATTGCCGATTGGGAAACTAAATTGCAGAAACTTACCGACTATGCCGTGCGTAACGATGTGAGGGCTTTTATGGGAGTTCCATCGTGGTTATTGGTTTTATTGAAAAAAATAGCTGCCGATACAGGCAAAGAGTTGACAGATTTGTGGCCCAATTTGGAAGTGTTTTTTCACGGAGGGGTTAGTTTTACCCCTTTCGAAGATCAATATAAGAAATTGATAAACAAAGATTCGATGATTTATTGGGAAACCTATAATGCCTCCGAAGGATTCTTTGGTTCTCAATATTCAGCCAATTCGAAGGACATGCTCCTCATGCTCGATAATAATATATATTATGAGTTTGTTCCCATGAGCCAGTGGGATTTAGATAACCCCGACACACTCACTTTAGAGGAAGTAGAGGTTGGTCAGAATTATGCGGTACTCATTTCTACAAATGGGGGACTTTGGCGATATCTGATTGGCGATACAATCGAATTTACATCCACAAGCCCTTATTTGTTCCGGATAACGGGACGTACCAAGCACTTTATCAATGCCTTTGGCGAAGAGGTTATTATAGATAATGCCGAGAGTGCTTTAAGTGAAGCTTGTGCAGTTACAGGAGCCCATATTGTAGAATATACGGCAGCACCTGTTTACTTTGGAGACAATTCGGCAGGAGCCCACGAATGGCTAATCGAATTTGATATCGAACCCTCGGATATCCATTTATTTAAAGTAACTTTGGATAGTGCTTTGAAGAAAGTAAATTCGGATTACGAAGCCAAGCGATCGTACAATTTGTCTCTTCAAGATCCTGTTATTCGCGTTTTACCCAAGGATAGTTTCTATAATTGGCTAAAATATAGAGGAAAAGCCGGTGGGCAAAATAAAGTTCCCCGTTTGTCTAATAATAGAGATTATGTAGATAAGATGTTGATTTTCTTAGAAATGGGCGAAGTTTAAGCTTCTTTCGAGAGCCTCTCTGATGAGGTAAGTATCTCAAAATAACTTAAAAAAAAAACTTTATTTTCAAAATCTAAAAGCTTTACTTAAATTTGTGACTCAAAATCTCATTCTGAAATAATGAAAATAAGAATTCTCTTAGTATTTGTACTTACATTGTTGGTAGCTACTTCGTGCGGCGAATACAACAAAATACTTAAAAGCACCGATAACGAATTGAAGTATACTTATGCAAAGAAGTATTTTGATGAGAAGAAGTACAGTAGAGCCTCTACTTTATTGGAAGAATTAGTCCCTATTTTTAAGGGAACGGCGCATGCCGAAGAATCGATGTTTTTGTTGGCACAAAGTTTTTTTTACGATAAAGACTATATTACCGCTACACAATATTTCAAAGCATATTATACGACTTATCCAAAAGGTGAATATACCGAGCTAGCCCGCTATAATGCGGCTTATGGTTTATATTTGGATATTCCTGATGTTAAGTTAGATCAAACGAGTACGTACAAATCGATGCAGGAATTTCAGACGTTCCTCGAAATATATCCTCAAAGCGATAAAACCCAATTAGTACAAGGTTACTTGTTCGAAATGCAAGAAAATTTAGCACTTAAAGAATTGATGGCATGCCGTTTATATTTTAATTTGGGGAATTATATGGGAAATAACTATGAGTCGTGTGTTGTAACGGCAAGAGAGGCTCTTAAAACTTATCCATATTCAAAATATGGCGAAGAATTCCAAATTTTGATATTGCGTTCTCGCTACGAAGTGGCTGCAAAGAGTGTTGCCGAACGTACAGCCGAACGTTTAAGAGCTGTAATCGACGAGCATTATAATTACCTCAACATGTATCCCGAAGGAAAGTATAAAAAGGAGGCAGACAAGTACTACAAACAAGCTATAAAAGCCTTGAATCTTAAAACTGAAGGCTTGACAAGCGAGGAAATAGAAAACCAAAAGAAATTAGAAGAACTCAAAAGTAAATAAACATCACATTCATTATAGCGAATAAAGTTATGGATTACAAGAAGACAAATGCACCAAGCAATACAATCACAAGGGATATGATGAGCTTGTCTGCAGATACAGGTAATGTCTACGAGACAGTACGAATTATTGGAAAGAGAGCAAACCAAATAGCTGTGGAAATGAAACAGGATTTGGACAGAAAACTGCAAGAGTTTGCTTCTTACAACGATAATTTGGAAGAAGTGTTCGAAAATCGCGAGCAAATCGAAATCTCGAGATATTACGAGAAACTGCCTAAAGCAGCTCTTATCGCTGCTCAAGAATATACCGAAGGTAAGGTATATTACAGAAACCCTAATAAGGACAAAGACAATTTTTAAATGATACAACGTATACAATCCGTATATCTACTACTTGCAGCCATTTTGATGGCTGTAGTTGTATGTAGTCCTTTGGCTATACTGACAGGTGCATCCGATAGCACTTACCTTTTTGAGAGTTTAGGGATTTTGAAAGACTCCACAGCCCTGGTATATCCTTCGTGGGGTATAGCTGTTTGTGCGGTAATAAGTGCTTTTATAAGTTTCGTAACTATATTCTTATTTAAGAAGCGAAAGGTGCAGATAAAGATGTGCTATGTATCCCTGATTTTTATTCTTCTTTTCTATGCTGCCTTTGCTTTTTATTTGTATACTGCGCAACCTGTATTGGGAGTCGTATTCTCAAAGGTTGGATATGGGTTGGCATTGCCTGCCGTAGCATTGATATTAATGATATTGGCTTTGTCTAAAATTAAAGCAGACGAACGCCTGGTTCAGTCATTAAATAGAATCAGATAACTCAAATAGGATAATAGAGAAAAGAGATTGCCCATAAGCAATCTCTTTTTATTTAGAGGTTATATTTCTTCATTTGAATAAATGGTGAGTTTATCCACTCACAAAGAACGGATTGCTTCTCACTTCTTCTTTTATAGTTGTTGCAGGTCCGTGACCGGGATAAACAACCGTATCGGGGGGAAGGGTGAATAGTTTTTGACGGATAGCCTCTAAAAGCTGTTCCATATTTCCTTTTGGTAAATCGGTACGTCCTATACTCCTTCTGAATAAGGCATCGCCTACAATTACGCAGTTGCCTTTGTCACTGTAAAAGGCTACACTTCCGGGCGAATGTCCGGGTACTTCGAGAATAATCAGTTTTTGATTGCCAAATTCAATAGTATCTCCTTCTTTTATGTATGTGCCTATTGCAGGAACGGGTTCTACATTATTGAATCCGAACATTTTCATTTGGGCAGGCATTGTTTCCAATAAAAATTCATCTGCTTGATGGGCTTTTGTGAGTAGCTGAAATTGCTCTAGAACGAAAGCGTTTCCGAATACATGATCGAAATGCAAATGTGTATTCAGCAAATGCTTTACAATCAGGTCATTGTCTAGAATAAAGTCAAGAAGTTGTTGCTTTTCGTCCGGATAAAAAGCACCTGCGTCTATAATTACACATTCGTTAGTTTCATCATACAGGATGTATGTATTTTCGCCTATCGGATTAAATTCAAATATTTTAATATTCATAATTGCGAATTTTAAGTGCAGTGAAATGTTTTTTGTAAGGGAGGGGTTCTACTCCACCCTCAACTAAGCATTGTTATTTTGCGGGCAGAGCAGAGCCCTGCGTCTACATCGAAAATGTTATTGCAAATTTTATAAAGGAACATACACTACCTTTTTGGTTTCAAAGAATTCTTCTTCAAAGAAATCTTTAAGATCGTCTACTTCTGCATATTTTTTAAACGGGTGAATCTCTCCTTCGAGTTCTCCTCCTTTCAAGCAAATAAGACCATTTGGCAGT
>JAVBJR010001191.1:0-3400 GCA_031546965.1 Dysgonomonas sp. | reverse complement strand
TCTCCCCTACTGTATTTACAGGGTGTAAAAAAAGTCCTGTTCTTGGAAATTATGTTGGCCGTAATGATTCTAGGTTAATTATGAGTATGAGCAAGGTTAGACTACTAGGGGGCATCCAATTGTGACGTCGTATGTGACCTTGATGACCACCACCAAGGTCATTAAAAACCTAACTTCGTTAGATGTGCCGATAGGGGCATAGTTCAAATTTAGGAAATGATGCCAACCATATTCTGAACATTTTGGCGAAAACAGATTTGAATTCAACCAACTAACGGAGAAGATATGTCCGTTTGGTTTTTGCTGCTGCCACTTATAGCATACAGTATTTCCTGCATCACCCACCTATCGAAGCCATGCAGAGAAGCGGATGTCCCCGGGAGAGGAAATAGTCGTTTGTTCCCATTTCTTTTACTATAGATTCAAGGTTGTAGACGGTACTTTCGTTTTCAGCGATCATTCTCAGCTTTTGAAGGGGGAAAAAGATAATATTCCAGTTTTGCAACCTTTGTACGGCGATCGCAGTGATCGCCGGATTTAACCCCATTCTTGGCACCGAGCCAAAAACTCCATAATCGACTACATAATTCAGGGGTGTGACGGGGGGGGGGGTGGCGGGAGGGGGGTAGTCAAATTTTTAACATTTTTTCAAAACTGCGAAAACCTTTTTTTCACAAATTTCACAACATCAATTTTAAAAAATTCACAATTTTCACAACATAAAAATTCACACAGAGAGCGCCGTAGGTAGTCGAGCAGAGCGGACGTGTGTATACGTCGCTCCTGAGTTGGGTGTGGCAGATTAGGCCTACAAGGGAAATAAGCCAGCAAATAGAAGATAAACTTATTGACGACCAATAGTATCGATGCTAAACAACAACAACGATTAGGATGTTGTGAGTGTATAAATCCAGCGATTTGTCTGTAAACTGTAGCGGCAAATTGTTATCGGTACCGGAAGAGAATCGACGGTTGAAAGCACAAGAAATATCCGAGGAAGGTTTCGGAAAAAAATTCTCTAAGAAACAAGGAGGATTGTGGGGAGGTGAATACGATTTAATTAGCAGTTTGTGCGGAATTGACAGACAGAATTTTATACCAGTGACAGAAAACGAGAAAGCAAGTTTCCTGTGTTTTCTTTGTGGGTGAAAACTGGTTGGTGACATCATTGGCTTCAGTGACCTGAGAGTGACGTCATCGAACTTGTAACGTGTCATTGGGCAATTCCAAGGTTGCAAAGTGACAATCAGTAATGCTGTTAGTATTTCTCAAGTGACCAGACAACATTGAGAGGAGAATTAAAGACGGGGGAATTGGAAGAGCAGAGATGGATGGATAGAGGGTTAAAAGTGAAAATTTTAAGCCAAAAGAAACGTAGCAGACGGCTCTGAAAGATAGGAGGCAGTTCCACCAGCGGGAACTGCCGGCAAAGCTAAGTGAAGTGGGGCAAAGTTATAATGGGGTAGAAATTAGTGATCAAAAGTGGTGTATAAACAGGTCAAGAAGAGGAAGGATCAAGGGAGAGTGAAGAGCGAGAAATGGAGGAACGCGGCAGAGCAGCAAGTGTTTCCAGTATAGATCGACTACAGGAAAAGGACGTAATGGAGGCATTTAAGAGAGGGGGAATAGGCAGATCACCACCAGGCAAAAAGTTAGTGCGAGAGACCGAGAAGAATAAAAACGAGGAACGAGACAGAGGCTTGGAGGGAAGAGAAGGGAAGAGGCGGAGAGAACCAGAAAGTATGGAGGACAAAATGGATAGATTATTGGAGGTGATGATGGAAAAAATGGATAGAGTGGAGATGAAAGTGGAAGAGTGGAAAACAAGATACGACGACTTACATTTACGAATCGAAGAAGAGCAACGCCAGAGGTTGGAGGAAAAACAGGAACGTGATAAGGAAAGGGAACAAGAACAAGAAAGAATGAGAAAGATGCAACGACAGATAGAGTGTCTTGAGGATAAAGTTGATGACCTGGAGAATAGAAGTAGGAGGGCGAACTTAGTGATAAAAGGATTACAAGAAGAGAAAGGAGAGACATGGGCACAATCGGAGAAAAAGGTTCAAGAAGTGTTGGAAAAACAACTAGGGCTAACGGGAATTGATCTGGTGCGTGCGCATAGAGTCGGATGGGCCCAGGGTGGTAGACCCAGGCCAATTGTGGTAAAGTTTGGGAGAGAAAAGGAGAGAGAGCTGGTGTTGCAGAAGAAAGGCAAACTAAAGAATACAGAAGTGTACATTGATGAAGATTATTCAGCCAAACTGAGAACGGAGCGGAGGCAACTGTTTGAGATTGTAAGGAAGGAGCAGGCACAAGGAAAGAAAGCCAGAGTGAGGTTTAATAAGATCGAAATCGACGGGAAACTGTACAAGTGGAGCAATGAAGTGAAGGCACTACAAGCGGTGGAAGCAGGACAGAAAAATGAAAAGCGACGGGGCAATTGAATGAAGAAGCAGTTTGCTCACTAATAGTATGGAACGTAGCAGGGGTTAAAAGTAAAAACAAAGAATTTTGGGATTATGTAAAGGTTAATGATTTTGTAATATTGTTGGAAGCATGGTTAGAAGGGAAGGAATGGGAGAAATGGAACAAAATGTTACCAGAGGGGTTTAAATTGGAAAGAGTAGATGCTCAACGAATATACAAGAAAGGTAGAGCGGCGGGAGGTATGATTTTTGGGACAAGAACAGTGGGAAAGAAAATAGAGTGTACCTGTCATTTGAAAAATAATACGGTACACTGGAAAGGGAAATGTGGGTTGAAAGAGTGGAATATTGCAGCGGTTTATAATGCGTGTGGGTGGGAGAAGTTAAGCGAAGAGTTGGGGGAAAGTGAGGGAGATAATGTGAACCGACTGGTAGTGGGCGATATGAATGCCCGGATTGGAGAGGAGAGAGTGGTAGTAATGGAAGATGGAAGTGAGAGGGAAAGAATCTCAAAGGACCCAATTACGAACGCGGAAGGAAAAATGATGTTACAATGGATGGATGAGGAAGGGATGGTGGTATTAAACGGGTGGAAAGAGGGGGATGAAGAAGGGGAATGGACATACATAGCAGATAGAGGTAGCACGGTTATTGATTACGGGATTGTGAATGGCAAGGCCGAACAAGAGGTGACATCCTTTAGAGTAGGAGAAAGGTTGGAATCAGACCATATGCCGCTAATTATTGAATGGGGTCTTCGTCCAGAACAAGAAGAGAAGACTGGGGAATGTGAGAACAGAGGGTGGAAAAAATATAGATGGACAGAGGAGGGGGTGAGAGAATTTCGACAGAATTTGGGAGATAGTGAGTGGCAAAAGATAGAAGGAGAATCTGTGCAACAGTGCTGGGGAAGGATAAAAGACACAGTGCAGAAGGCGGCCCCTAAGCACAAATATGGTAGGATGATTGGT
>JAVBJR010001084.1:0-2665 GCA_031546965.1 Dysgonomonas sp. | reverse complement strand
ATACAATATCATGTAAACTACTAAGCCATGCTTCTCAATATTTTTAATTTCAATTCATTAAGTAACACTAAGTAAGGGAAAAAATATTCACCTCACTGCTGTATGCAGTATCAAAAATATAGCATCAGACATTGAGTTGTGCGATTGTGCCACTGTTGCACGGACCATATTTTGTTTTTTATTTGCAGCAAAATTAAAATAGTTATTTGGATTCCGGAACGCATTTTTCAAAACCGGCAACAACCTGAACAAGTACAAAAATATTTATTATTATGATGCAATTAGTTCCGAAATTATAAACCCTTGAACATCACACTTCAAACATGCGGCAGTTTCAGCTGTTACGCCACACTCCACGGTAATGCTCATAACTTCGGGACCAATCGGAATTTGGAGCCGACACTTCACAACTGTTCAAACTAGATATGCAGCAACATCCTCACAAAATATGATGAGAATCTGAGATGGTGCTGTGAGAGGCATTGGGTGATTTGGCATGGAATGACCCAATGGTCATGATTTTATCGCTTTATCCAACCTTACAGTTTCAAACGTTTTCCCTGCGAGACTTTTTCATGGAAACAAATAAAAACGGAAGCATAGTGCAGCTGTACATGGCAAGAACGGTTTGGTTTAGGCAATCAACAGCTTTAAAAATGTACTTGCATACTGATCATCCGCGAAATATGGTTGTATGAAAACTGGGCAGTAAAAATGTTGGCAAAATGAAGGAAATGCCTGGAGAGACTAAATTTTTGGTTGACTACAGCTAAGGCAGGTAGCTTGTATATGCGTATTTGCGATTTTGAGTAACTACTGAACTTTTGTTTGTTCGTTTTTTAATAAAAGTATTATTTATTCATTTGTCATAGTATATTACAACTTCTATTTGTACGAAACACTGCAGTTGACTTAAAAACCACTTCACTTTTCAACTGCAGTTTAAAAATGGTAACACCTGTTAAATATAAAAACTACATTTCATACTGCAGTAATTCACAAAAAAACTGAATTTTTGATAGAAAACTGCAGTAATTTACGTAAAAACAGCTAAAAATTGTTGCAAGGGACTGGATGGGCATGAGAACAGGTAGAACCCTTACGGCCATGTGGGCATTTAATTTGTTAAAAATTCATGTGCGTTTTTTTTGTGAACAGGTACCGTGTAACAAGGACTGCGCATCACCCATTTATGGAAATGGTACGGCATCATTTTACTTGTGGTATCTGCTGGGAAATACTTAAGAATGTATGTATTTGATGAGCTGAACCGTGCAACAAGGACTGCGCAGCACCCATTTATGGAAATGATACGGCATCATTTTACTTGTGGTATTTGCTTGGAAATACTTAAGAATGTATATATTTGTTGAGCTAAAAAAAACATGTCTTACTGTCTACATGTTTGCCACTGGTCTGAACAACCTGGAAACGCAATTACATAGTGAAGGCAACAAAACGCGCATCTAGGAGAAACCCTGATGTAAGAAACCTTTACAATATCCAGGTCCGGTCTCTTACATCCGAGTTCCACTGTATTATTTACATCAGTTTGCCAGTTTTTTTTTCACAACTGTATTTTGTATTTGAGAATCTGCAGTATGTGTTTTCTGAAACGGTTAGATTTAAAGAAAAATTGTGTATTGTCAGCGGGGGAAAATGGGGTATTGGAACATCTAAAAGCAGTGGCAACACTTAGAGACCCTGTTGTGTATTTAATATAGTGAGATTATTTGTGAATTACAACTAATGTTCATGTTTGATTTATGTGCAGGCCACAACTTTAAATTGTCGGCACACATTTTGTAACAATTGCATAACCATGTCGTCTGTCGGGTGCCTAAAGTGCCCATCTGCAGGGCAGAGATTGAAAGGCAGACCAGCCCTATTGCCATTGACAATTTTTTGCCGAATTGCTTCCGCATATGCCTGCAGGTGTGCAGCAGCAAAGACCAAATTTAATTGTGCAAGCAGGAAGTAAGTCATTCCCGCCAGTCCACCGTGTGGTTTTTGACATTTTTAAGTAATCCCCCTTTGCAGGCAATCAGCAGATTAAATTTGCCCCTGCACCAGAAGCAGAATCATTGAGAGTAATCACCGTAATATATTATTTATTACATGGCTTATGTTTTGCCCCACATATTTTCACCATGTGAAATTACTCTTGATGATGGCTTGTGATGAGCCAAAACACATGCCACATCTTAAAGATGGCTTCATTAAGCACCCTTAAACGTCGTCTAAATGAAGAAAAACCATGAAAGCAGCAATTTTTGCAACATAATCTCTGTGGAATTAGTACAGAAAGTTATTCGATAAAAAGTTTTAAAAAGTTTGCCAGATAGGAGTTCGGCTCTTACTCTTAAACCTATTTACTTAATCACCTCATCAAACTTTTCATGATCTTAACAAGTTCCATAGAGAGTTTATTGAAAATCTTGTATTTTCATTGTATACCTTCATTTTTGCAAAGTTAATGATTCCAAATTGTACAGAGAGAAAGAAATGTGGGGCTCAAAATATGCAGACAATAATGTCCGCAAGAAATGTAATTATATGCTAATGTCATTTCGATTTCCACAGAGAGAGGATATGGTTTGATTGGATGTTTGAGGTTGCCGAAAGTTTGGTAATTGTTTGTGCTCATCACAGTGTGAATATCTAT
>JAVBJR010000324.1:0-21130 GCA_031546965.1 Dysgonomonas sp. | reverse complement strand
GCGATTTTGCCGCCTGCCGTCGGGGCGTAGTGCATACGCCCGAAGAATAAAAAACAATTAGTCAGACGGGCGTTTGCAATACGCCCCTACGGCTGGCAAAAACAACCCATTATCCGTTACATATATGCTGAATGATTTTTTTGTAGTCAGAAAGATAAAGGAGGGAGATATAAAAGTCTTTGAAGCAATCTTCAAACGTTATTATTCTCCCCTTTGTCTCTATGCTACCGGAATAACAGGAAGGGCAGATATTGCAGAGGAAATTATACAGGATTTATTTTATGTTTTGTGGCGCGACCGCGAAAACCTCCAAATATTTACATCTTTAAATGGATATCTATATGGGGCAGTCCGTAACCGATCGCTCCAGTATTGCGAACATCGGGTAATACAGAATCGGCACAAGGATAAAACAATTTCCGAAACGGTTGAAATATCGGATGCTACCCCCGAAGAGCAGATGGAGTATAAAGAGCTGGAAGAACTAATAAATAAAACGCTTGGCAAAATGCCCGAACGGAGACTTCGCATATTCAAGATGCAGCGCTTTGAAGGAAAAAAATATGCCGAAATAGCAAACATACTTTCTATATCTATAAAAACAGTGGAGGCAGAAATAACCAAAGCCCTCCAAGTTTTGCGAAAAGAAATTGAGAATTATACTCGCACATTATGACTCAAATAAATAAAAATAAAAGAAATACCGATCAGGCATGGAATCAGCTTTACAGCCGTTTAGCTGAAGATGGGCTACTGCCTGCACCTAAGCCGGCGGACAAAACTTTTTTACGTACACCAGCGTTTAAATGGGCAGCAGCCATTGCCCTAATTTTGATTAGTGTAGCAGTTGCCTCCATTGTTGTAAGCCATAATTTCAGAAAAAGTCAATTGCTATCGTTATATAACGAAAAAGACGAGGCAACATTGGTTACAACACTCGAAGATGGGTCTATTGTATATTTGGCTGATCAAACGTCGTTGCAATACCCCAAACACTTCGAGAAAGAGAGACGGGAAGTGTTTCTTCAAGGGGATGCCTTTTTTGATGTGAAAGGAAATCGTGAACGCCCTTTTATGATCGAAACAGATCGCATACAGGTTGAGGTAGTAGGTACTGCCTTTAATGTAAAAGGGAAAGACAGCGATAATTTTTCGTTATCGGTAGATCGGGGTGAAGTGAGGGTGACTTTAAAAAAGACAGGGCAAAATATACACATTAAAGCCGGACAAACGGGGCTGCTCCGTTCCGATCAGTTGCAGACAGTAGCAACCGAGGATGTGGATCAGTTCGGTCAGTATACACGGAATATACAGTTCAAAGACGAGCGATTAGTGGATATAGTGAGGGTAATCAACCGAAATACCCAAGGCACGCAATTGGAGGTTGCCCCCAATCTCGAAGACCGATTACTTACGGTGACTTTCTCTAATGATTCGCCATCGTCTATGGCTCAACTTATTTGTATGGCTCTTAATTTGAAATGTGTGCAAGAAGAAGACAAAATACGAATTTCAGAATAGACACCCCACCTAACCTCCCCAAAGGGGCTGGGGTGAGGTGCATTTACTTACTTAAATCATCATGAAAAGGACGGTTCTACACTTTTCTCGTTATATCATTGCTTTGTTGTTGCTGTTTTCGATGGCAATGGCTGCTTCGGGTGATGAGGGGGATATTTTGAACCGAAAAATTGAGTTGTCAAAAAACCAAGGGACTGTTTATCAACTATTAAAGGAGGTTTCTGACAAATCGGGATATCTCTTTATTTATGACAGTCAGATCATAAATAACGACAAGACAGTCAAAATTCCTAAGAAAGACTACACTCTGCAAGAGGCAATTTATGCCATAACAGGTAATGAAGATCTCCATATAAAGATTGTAGGGAATCATATTCTACTGAATCTGAAATCTGATCTTGAGATTACTGCTATTCCGGCTACAAGAACAAGAACCGAACAGCCAGACAGCATACAATATCTAACTCTGGGTGGAACATTAATGGATGGTATCAGCGGAGATCCCATTGCTTATGGAACAGTGGGAGTTTTAAATTCTACTATCGGAACAATTACCAATCAGAGTGGCGATTTCAGGCTCGTAGTTCCCGATTCGTTGATAAACTCCAAACTGAAACTGTCGTGTGTAGGTTATCAATCGCAGGAAATAGAGCTTTCGCTTCTCACCAAGCAGCATGTCATTTTTACCCTCACCCCCAAGGTGATACCCCTGCAAGAGGTTGTGGTGCGTATTGTAAATCCGATGGAGGTATTGCGTAATATGTGGCTCAAACGAAGTGATAATTATTCAATAAGTCCAGCGCATATAACTGCATTTTACCGAGAAGGTATAGAACACAAAAACAAAAATTTGAGCTTGACCGAAGCTGTTTTGGATATTTACAAAACCGGCTATGAGGACAATGAGAAAGGAGATCAGGTGAAGTTGCTAAAAATGAGGCGGATAGTTGATAGGCAAAATTCTGACACGATTCTCACCAAAATGAAGTCGGGTATTAGCACTGTACTAATTTTAGATCTTGTGAGAGGAGACACTCCCGGATTTCTTGATCCTCTACACAACAATCCATACATTTATACGCATTCGGATATAACAGTTCTCGATGGAAGAAGAGTAAATGTAATTTCATTTGAACCCAAAGAAGGCTATGAGCCTCCTTTGTATAGAGGCAATTTATACATCGATGCCGAGAATAATGCGTTGGTACAAGCCAATTTTGAAATTTACCCCGATCATGTAAAAAAAGCAACAGATACATTTATTCTTAGAAAGAGTCCTCAACTCAATCTAACAGCAGAGAGGGTCACCTATGTAGTCTCTTACAGACCAATTGATGGGGTGTATTATATCAACCACATTCGAGGCGATTTATATTTTAAGGTGAAAAAAAAGAACAGGCTTTTCAGTTCATCTTTGCACATGTGGTTTGAAATGGTTAATTGCAAAACCGATGCTTCGGACAATTCGCATTTTGCCCGTAACGAAAGGTTGGCTACCCAAAACGTCCTCTCCGATACTTCATTTGAATACGATGCCGATTTTTGGGGGCATTTCAATGTGATTATGCAGGAGGATAAATTGAAAGAATCGGTTTTGCAGATTTTGAAGAATAACAAATAAGCTTATTCGGCAATCAGTTCTACTCGGTTGCTATCAACATCAAGCACAACGCTTTCGAAATAGCCATCGCCACTAGTTCTGGGTTCTCCTACTATTTGATAACCGTCTGCTCGTAAGCGTTCGGTCAGCTCTAATACCTGATCTTTTGTTCCCACCGTGAAAGCTAGGTGGCATAATCCGAGCGATTCTACTTCTACTTTGTTGGTTACATCCTTCCGCCTCATTATTTCGAGAGTGGCATCTCCTTCGAATGCGATGAAATACGACTCAAAACCTTTGGTGGGATTGATGTACTTCTCATTAGAGATTCCTCCAAAATAAGTAGTGTAAAAGGCTTTCATTTCTTCGAGATTCTTTGTCCAAATGGCAATGTGTCCTATTTTCATATTGTTTTATTTTATTGATTTATAACTCGTTTGTTTTATGCGGGCGTATGCAATACGTCCCTACTTGTTTACTTGGAATGTAGACGCAAAGCATTGCGTCTATACGTGCCAACTTGTTTACTTGTCAACTTGCTTACTATTTAAACTTCAATCCTTTTTCGGCTACATATACCCCCAATAGAATAAATACAGAGCCTAGAATGGCAATATAAGTTATGTGTTCGTGGATTACAATAGCAGAAGTCAGCAAAGTAACCAATGGCACAAAGTAGATATAATTTGAAGTTTGTATAACACCCAGTTCCTTAACTGCACTATTCCACATGATGTAACAGAGCAAAGAGGCAATAACCCCAAGGAAGAGAAGATTCACGATTATAACAGGATCAGTCAACAGATGAGTATGAAAAACATCCGAACCAAACACCATAAAAGGCACTAAGGTGACTATGCCATAAAAAAACACCTTACGTGTAATAAACAGTGTAGAATAATGCCCATTGAGCCGTTTGAGTATAATGCTGTAAAAAGCCCACGACAATGCAGCCAGTATAGTAAGCATATCTCCCAACGGATTGATCTGTAAGATAAAACTTCCGTTGAAAATAACCAGCGACACTCCCAACAATGCTATTACCGAACCGAAAATAAGGTGCGATTTCAGTTGCTCTTTTTTGTAAATAAGATGAGACAGCAATGCTGTAAATATGGGTGCAGTACACATAATAAGCGACACATTGGATGCCAATGTAATCTGCAAAGCTGTATTTTCGAATACAAAGTATAACGAGCCGGCACACAGCCCCGTACCCACAAACAAGAGTTCGTCTTTTACATTTTTAGCAAAGAGTTTGCGTGGACAAACAAACCAAATACACACATACGCCAGCATAAAACGGTAAAGCAATATCTCGATAGGAGACAATCCGCAACCAATGAGTACTTTGGTCGAAACAAAGGTAGTACCCCATATAATTACTGTTAGGAGGGTAATTATATGGTACCAATATACTTTAGGGTTTTGCATGATGTATTTGCCGAATTTCGGTATGCTTTTATCACTTAAGAGAATCAAAAAAGGCTTGCTGATCGCTATCCAAAAGTTTTCTCATTTTCTTTTTAGAGTCCAGTATTGTCTTTTCTAATTTGCCTTCAAGCTTTGTTATCTCTTTTTTCTTTTTGCTGATCGCTTCACTGTTGGAGGGATCTTTATCATATAGTGTTTCGAACTCAAATGTTTTCTTTGTCAAGGTTTGGCTCGTTGCTGCGAGCTTCTTCTTCGCCTCGCAATTTATTTTCTCGATCTTTTCCTGCTGATTGTTACTCAAGTGGGGTATACCTTCCCAACCGGGTACTACCTCTGTTTGATACAGGGTATGTATGCGGATATCATCGACCAATACAGGTCTTCTGTTTCCGGTACCGGGCTGTGGCGTTTGCGAAAATACCGTACCCAAACAGGTAACAGCAAACAATGTAGCAATCATACAAGTTCTGATACGCATAATAGCCATCTTGTTAGTTCTTTAAGTCCTTTACCAAAGCTACGGGTCTGTTATCCACAATACCTTTGTTGGTCCAAGCTTTTCTTTCTACAGATGCACCCGCAGGTTGTAATAGCCTTTCTCTCAATTGAGTGCTGCGTGTACTTGATACTCCTGTTATTTTTTGAATAGCTGTTTGTAACATCACTTCCTGCGAATTACCCAAAGGCAGTTTTTGCAGGCTGTTGTCTCTTGATTCAAAGTCGGGAGTGAATCCTGATTCGAAATCGGATGTTCCTTGCGAATTGAAATACTTTAAAACAATGGGCTGCATGCCCCATTTATTTGTCTTATTCTCCTCATCATAAATGGTGAATGAACCCACATTTTTTCCCACGGTAGGAGTTCCGATAAGGTACACATTCATATACGGTTTTAGCCCGTTGATAAGCATCTCGCTCGCCGAAGCTGTCCAGTTGCCGGTAAGCACATAAAGCGTTCTTACACTACCCAGATTATTCAACTTCTCTTGCTTGGTTCTACTCACTTCTATTTTGTCAACAAATTTATCTACCAAAGATTCTGCACCGTATTCTTTTACGTATGCTTTCTGAAATAGCGTATTGAATTGTACTGTACTGAAAACTTTATCGGTAGTCAAATCGGGTACAATAAGGCTCGACAGTATAAGGCTCGACATCATCGACCCTCCGCTGTTGTAACGCAGGTCGAGTACCAAATCGGTAACACCTTTGGTTTTAAAATCAGCAAAAGCCTTGTTGAGATCTACGTCATACTTCATATCTCCATTGCCATTATCGTTGGCAAAGAAGTTGTACACCAAATATCCTATTTTTTTGTTGCCTACGGTGTATGTACTATCCAAGTATACAGGATTTTCTTCGTACTTGGCAACTTTTGTGATGGCTTTATTGGTTGGATTTTCTAAGTTAGAATCTACAAATGTAATTTGGGCTGTACTGCTACTCCCCGAAAGAAGGCTTCTCCAGTTCGATTTATTAAGATGCACCCCATCGACATGGCTAAATACATCTCCCCTTTTCAATCCTGCCGCTTGTGCCGGAGTATTTGGTTTTACGTATGCAATTTGCCCTATTATCGAATCCGAAGTTAAGGAAACTGTGTAGCCAACATATTCAAAGCCAATGTCTCCACTGCTTACACCGCTTAGGGATGCCATTAGCTCTTCATAATTGTCTTGTATCCACGAAAAGCGGTCTTTACTATTTTTCAACGATTCAAAGAATTTGTCGGGAGTTAAGCTTTTATCCGGATTAGCGGGAAGTACATCATTCCATAAGTAATAGATACCCATTTGTTCGTATATCCAATCGTTTACATAAGTAGGGCTTTGAGTCTTGCGGCTAGTATCAGTATCGTCAGATTCACAAGAACTCAATATAAAAAAAGAGAGTGAAAGCAGGAAAATAAATCTGATTTTCATCTAAATCGGGTTTTGTTTTAAAAGAATAGTGAGTTAGGTGTGCTATAAAATTGCGACCTTAGTTGTTGCAAATATACGATTTAGCATCATATATTGATCTTATTTTCTTGTTTTTCGATCTTTTTTTAAGAACAAAATAATATTAGAACGCAGAACACACAGAAAAGACAGATAATCATTCTCGTCCTTCGGGATTACAAGTCCCGAAAGACAGCGTAGGGGCGTATAATTATACGCCCGGCAAATTAATCGGTTAAATATTTTTCCCTTCGCTGCCGCACGATTGCATCGTGTGGGAATAGGCAGAAAAGCCACACGATGCAATCGTGCGGCAGCCTTAGTAAGGGCAGGGTAGAACCCCACCCCTACAAAACCTTATTTTACATCGAACCAAAGCTTGGTAGTCAATAAATCGTTTCCTTGATTTGCCACAGCGGCTTTATAGCTTTTTCCGTTAAGAGACTGTTCTGTTCCCGGATAGAAGAAGCGAGATGGAATTTTTCCGTCTAGTACAGTTGCATTTCCGGCTTCGAGTTCAGGGTAGTCCAAGCGTCTCCATTCGGCAAAAGCATCTAAACCTTGTCCGAAAAAGGCAATCCATTTTTGCTCACCTATCGATTTTTTGTAGTTTGCTGCATCAAATTTAACCGATGTTTGATTCAGATAAGTAGAAATAACAGTCGGGTCGGTAATACCAAATTGAGTAAACGATGCTGTGATAGCCTTTTTGTAATAATCTTCGGCATTGCCCGAAATATAACCTCTGGCAACGGCTTCCGATAGTCCGAATGATACTTCGGCATCGCTGAATATAACAGCAGGAGATTCAGATTTCAAGAAATACGCTCCGGGTTTAGATGTTTTGGCAAAACCTTGATTATTGGCATCGCTATTCGACAGACCGTTGGCTGCTCCTACGTAGTTTTGTACGCTTGCATCAGAAGGGAGTTGGGCGTATATGGGTAATCGAGGATCAGAAAGATCGTACAATTTATCTACTATTGTTTTTGATATTCTATAATCGTCTCGTGTCTCAAACCATGCAGCAGCCGGATTTTGTTGAGGAGAACTGATATACGTAAATCTGAATGTTTCGTTATTATTACTGATTAATCCTGCCGGATCGGCTACCACAGCAGCAATAGTTTGTTTTGCAAGATCGGCTTCACGGTCGGCAATACGTAGTGCGATACGCAGACGTAACGAGTTTACAAACTTTTTCCATTTGGTAATATCTGCTTTGTAGACAATGTCTCCGGTGATTGCATTTTTAGAAGCATCCAACAAAGTTTGAGCTTGGGCTAAGTCGTTTAATATACCCAAATATACATCTTTTTGGGTATCGTATGCCGGCGTTACCGTCTGACCTGCTTGCTTGTAAGGTACATCTCCATAAGCATCGGCAAGCAACAGAAATGTCCACGAACGCAGTGCCAAAGCAACACCTTTGTAGTTGGCATTTGCTTGTGCATCAGGAAATGCCAATATGGTATTCAAGTCGGTAATAAGGGTCGCATAACCCGTATTCCACAAGGTAGTCATTTCGGCATCGGTATTTGCAAATTGGTATCTGTCGGGCTCTGTATATTGTATTTTTGCCCAATGCTGCACAAATAACAAGGATGAATTGAAACTACTGTTCGATCCCCAATAAAGGTCTGCTCCATGTTTTAAACTCCCTGTAAGAAGAAAAGGGGCAAGGGGTGTTTCGGTTGCATTTGGATTTTTATTGATGTCATCCAATTGGTCGCTGCAAGAACTAAGGGTAAAAGCAACTAATATTATTGATACTATATTTTTAAGCATAAATTCGATTTTTATAAGTAATACATTTAAACGCTAAGCCTCTATGGCACAAAGTTTTTTTATTAATTTATAATATTCTTTGCGGCTTTATGTCTTTGCGTTTATTGGTTAGAATTGAAAATTTACATTCAACCCAAAAGACCTAGTTGTAGGCAATGCAAGACTCTCTAACCCTTGAGCATTACTAGTATTGAAAGCCGTTTCGGGGTCGATGTTCGGAGCATCTTTATAGATGAAGAATAAGTTACGGGCGAATGCCGAGATATTAGCTCCTTGCAAACCTAAACTTTTGGTAAAGCTCTTGTTGAAAGTATACGTCAACTTTACTTCACGCAGTTTTACGTAATCGGCTTTGTAGACGTATGCCTCGTTGATGTTGTAAGATGCTTTGTAATATTCTTGTGCACTGATGACTTGTGTATTTGGATTGCCATTTTCGAGAACTCCTCCGAATATCATTCCATCATCGTATACCGTTACACCCGAAGGGGCTGTACTTCCTGCCGGAACTAATACTTTGGGGGTACTTGTGTTGTTTCCTGCATAATAATACGAAAGTCCTCCGTTTTCGGCACCACGTCCGGGAAGCGTTTGCTTCAACACTCCTGTATACATACCGGTTCTATTAGTTCCCGAGTAGATATTTCCGCCTATGCTGGCATCAACAAGAAACGAGAAGTCGAAGTTTTTATAGGTAAACGAGTTGGTGATTCCGCCCAACCAATCGGGGGTATAATGCCCTAACGTTTTTCGTTGAGGGTCGGCTTTAGGCGATCCTTTAGAGTCTACAATAATATTGCCTTTGCCATCTCTCAAATAGCCTGTACCGTATAGTGTGCCGTATTTTTGACCTACTGCAGCCAACACGTCTACGCCACCCGAAGAGCCTATGGTAATGTTTTCTATCGAACCATCGAGAACTTTTACTTCACTTTTGTTCATCGAATAATTGATACCTACGTTCCATTTGAATTTTTTTGTTTCGACAGGAGTCACATCCAATTGTATTTCGATACCCTTGTTGTTAATCTCTCCGGCATTCAATACCTGAGAAGTATATCCACTGGCAGCCGATGTTTTTATTTCTAGAATTTGGTTGATACTATTTGAATTATACCAGGCAAGGTCTAAATGTATCTTGTTATTGAATAAGCCAATCTCAGTACCTAACTCGGTCGATCGGGTGTTTTCGGGTTTAAGAACCTTATTGTTTTTCCTCAAAGACGATGTTTGTATTGGGTTTCCCTGAAAAGCAGTCTCCGAATTATATACATTCGCCAATCGGTAAGGCTCACCTCCATCGTTACCAACTTCTGCCCATCCTGCACGAACTTTTAGAAAGCTAAGAGTATTACTCTTTATATTAAAAGCTTCGGTTAAAATAAGGCTGGCATTTACCGAAGGATAAAGGTACGATCGGTTTTCGGTCGGTAAAGCCGATGACCAGTCGTTACGAGCAGTAAGATTTAAGAAAGCATAACCTTTATATCCAAACTGAGCCGATGTATAAGCACTGTATATCCTTCTTCTTTTCAATTCATTGCTTGACGTTAATGGGTCTCTTGAGTTACTAAGTGTGTATAAATCAGGCACAGCCAGTTTTGGGGCTTTTTGATAATTATTTGAGGATGTTTCATTCATTAAGTTAAATCCTCCCAAAACATCTAGCTTTAAGTCTTTTGTCAATTCGGTAGTATAGCTCAAAATAGCTTCGGTATTGCTTTCATTGATGGTGTAGGCATCTTCGGCATACGACCCGTAGGGTGTACCGTTGGTTCCGTATTTGATTTTGTATTTACGCCGATCGTTGTAATAGTCGGTTCCTGTGCGAAATCTAAAATCGAGACCTTTTGCAATATTAATCTCTGCATGTATATCTCCAATAAACCTATTTCTATTTTGTTCTACCGTATTATAATTAGCATTCCAATAGGGATTGCTGTAGTAACTGTTGTTCCAGTTCTGCTCTCTGTTGTTTTCTAGTTCGTTCATATCCACTTGACGACCAAACCACAAGAATTGAAGCATTACGCCTGCTGCACGCCCCCCCGATGGACCTCCGGGTAAGTTAGGGATATCGCTTATAATATAGTTTGCAGTGGCTCCTACTTTTACTCTTTTGCTCAATTGGTAATTGGTATTCAGCGTAAAATTGGTCTTATTGATTTGAGTGTTAGGTACTACACCTTTTTGATTTTCGTGATTGACACCTAAACGAAAATTATACTTATCATCAGATCCTGATACCGATACCCCATTGTTAAATGTTATACCTGTATTGAAAAAGTCCCTTACATTATCGGGGTGAGCCACAAATGGTACAGCTTCGCCGTTAGAAGAGAACTGAGGGATAAGTTGCCCATTTAGTCTTGGACCCCAGCTTTCGTCAACTCCGTCATTTACGCCGCCACCTTTTCCATCCACATAGCTGAATAGACCATTAGAACCTTGTCCGTATGAGTTCTGAAAATCGGGAAGCGTAGCAACTGTCGAGAAAACAACACCCGAATTAACGGATACACCGATACCTTTTTTCCCTTTTCCGGTTTTGGTAGTGATAAGTATTACTCCTTGAGCTGCACGCGATCCGTATAATGCTGCTGCATTAGGTCCTTTCAGTACAGTTAATGTTTCTATGTCCTCGGGGTTAAGATCGGCTATTGCATTCCTGAAATCGCGTGTGGCACCGCCTGCGTTTAGTTGTGAGTTATCCACAGGTATACCGTCTAAAATAAACAGGGGCTGATTGTTTCCGCCAATAGATGTTTCGCCACGGATAATGATGCGTGACGATCCCATATCTCCTTGCGAATTGGTAACACGCACACCTGCCAATTTTCCGGTAAGCGAATTCACGAGGTTGGTTTCTTTATGGTCTCCAAAATCTTCGCTATTTAGAGCTTGAGTTGTATAACCTAACGATTTCTTTTCTTTGCTGATACCCAATGCGGTTACTACTACTTCATCTAATAGATTGTTATTTTCAGATAGAACAACGTTTACCGTTTCGTTGCTATCGTACACATCCACTTCTTGAGTTTTATATCCTAAATAATTGAATACAAGTGTAGCAGGTAATTCTTCGGATACTGTTATCTCGAATTTGCCATCGATGTCTGTAGCCGTATTTACTTTTGCAGATGATTTTAATGTAATGGAAACACCCGCCAGAGGCAAACGGTTTCGGTCGTATACCTCACCGTGTATGGTTGTTTTTTGAGCGTATATTACCGTTCCTCCCAGTAAAAATAGAGCCAGTAAGAGTGCTTTCGCTATGTTATATAGCGATTTAGATTGTTGTTGCAGCATATAATTTAGTCTTTTTTTATTTGTTTATAGTAGTCTCGTTTATTGCCCTAAACTAGCGTAATTGATAATCTGTTGTTGAACATTTTTCTTCTCCTTAGAGTCGATATTCAGAAACCCGTAATCGTGATTGAGTTTTTGACCATCGTTTACAATCCATTCGATAAAGTTTTGAGCTTCTTTAGGCAGTTTAGAGTCAAAAGACAGGCTAAGAGCTTCGATGGGGATAAGGTTTATTTTTTCGGTTTCGAGCAACGATAAGGTAGCATCTATACCCGAATTTACTGCTTGCCACTGATCTTTTTTCAAGTCGATAGGTAGAATGGCGATATTTTCTTTCAACTCTCGGGTTTTAGTATCGTATATATAAGACAGGTAATTGAAGGCAACACCTGTTTCGTCTTTTTTCAGTGCATTGATGAGGAAGATATCATCTCCTGCAATTTTCTTGCCTTTTAGTTGATCTTCTGTTTTACCGAAGTAGTCTGATACTACGTCCACATTAGAAGTCTCGAGGCTTCCCGAATAAATAGTTACTTGATTTTTGAATGGGTATTTTCCCTCATCATCAATATCTTTTTCGAAAAAGAGTTGCTTGATTTTGTTTTTATCTAAACCCTTGTTATTTATTTCTGCGAAAAGAGGATTTTGTTTATTGGCTACGGGCAATATAGCATATCTGGCTACTTGCAACGATTGTTGTGCCGGGTCTTTAACCTGATTGTCGTTCGTAACAACACTTATGTCTATTGCCTGGCTGTCGGTATTACGATCTGCTATCTTTATTATTACATTAGGATTTGTTTTGTTATACTCTGCTATCCAAGCATTTAATATAGGATGAGTAAAATTTGCTCCTTTTATATACAGTGTATTGTCTGAATTTTGACCTAGAATAGATCCGCTTACTAAAATAAGAGCAGCAATAAAAGTTAATTTGATATATTTTGAAGTTTTCATATTGTATCTTATTATATTTGATATTGTTTATAGAAAAATTGTAGAGGTGTAATACCTCCCAAACAGCGAAGATTGAATTAGCAAGGCATGCACATTCGCATACGTGTACAACAATATACATCGGTTAGCAAAGCTTCTACAGCTTGATTAACAGACAGGTAGTGATTCACTACATTTGAAAGTTCTTGATTTGTTGATGCAAAAAATGCTGATTTCATATCTTATAGCTATTAGTGATAAACCTTAAAACTGATGTCTTATAATTCTTTCACAAAAGAAGCTAACATATACTAATTCTAAAATACCATATATGTGGTATTTTTAATCGAAATCATCTATTGGGTGTTTGCTTTGATAGATATTGCTTGTGTTGAAAAACGTAGGGGTAGGGCTCTGCCCTACCCTCTAACTTATGTTTTGGGCAGACACATAGGTCTGCCCAAACAACGGAAATTCCAATATACCGGACGTATGCAATACGCCCCTACAGCCGGGATATTTTTTCAGGCGTTTGCCTTACTTATTTCGCTTTTAATGCTGCAAAAATCAATTGTTCCAATTCGGTTGCCAATTCGGGATTATCTCTCATCATATCTTTAGCAGCTTCACGACCTTGACCCAGTTTTGTTTCGTTATAACTGTACCACGATCCGCTTTTTTTAATGATGCCCAAATCTGACCCTAAGTCGATAATTTCGCCTGCACGAGAAATACCTTCACCGTACATAATATCGAACTCTGCCTTACGGAAAGGAGGAGCTACCTTGTTTTTCACCACCTTCACACGGGTTTGACTGCCTTTTACATCATCGCCATCTTTCAATTGACCTATGCGGCGAATATCAATACGCACCGAAGCATAAAACTTCAAAGCATTACCCCCGGTTGTAGTTTCGGGGCTACCAAACATTACACCGATTTTGTCACGCAACTGGTTGATAAATATGCAAGTTGTGTTTGTTTTATTGATTGCCCCTGTGAGCTTACGAAGTGCTTGAGACATCAAACGGGCTTGAAGACCCATTTTAGAATCACCCATGTCTCCCTCTAATTCAGCTTTTGGAGTAAGAGCTGCCACCGAGTCGATCACCACAATATCGATAGCCGATGAGCGGATCAATTGTTCGGCAATCTCCAATGCTTGTTCTCCATTATCAGGTTGAGAAATCAATAGATTGCCTATATCAACGCCCAATTTTTCGGCATAAAAACGGTCAAAAGCATGCTCTGCATCTATAAATGCAGCTATACCGCCTGCCTTTTGAGCTTCGGCAATGGCATGAATCGCCAGAGTTGTTTTACCCGACGACTCGGGACCGTATATTTCGATAACACGTCCGCGAGGAAAACCTCCTACGCCCAACGCAGCATTCAACCCGATAGACCCTGTTGGAATAACAGCAATATCCTCTATTTTTTCGTCACCCAATTTCATGATCGAGCCTTTGCCGTAGCTCTTCTCAATCTTATCCATTGCTGCTTGCAAAGCCTTTAACTTATCGTTAGCGGGATCTGCAGCTTCTTTTTTCGATTTTTCTTTCTCTTCAGCCATTCTTATTTTTTGTTTTTGTTTTTTAGCTCTGTTAACCACTCTAATATCTGCTCGGCATGTTCTTTCGCCTTTATTTCTTTAGGAGTAAATGCTTGTTGTATTGCACCATTTTCGTCAATCAAAAATGTAGAGCGCAAGGTACCCATATATTTTTTTCCGGCTAAGGTTTTTTCTGCCCAAATTCCAAATTTTTCAACTAACACTTTGTCTTTGTCTGAAATCAAACGGAAAGGAAGTTCATATTTTTCGATAAACTTGGTGTGCGATTTCTCATCGTCTACACTCACCCCTACAATTTCGTAACCGGCTTGACGCAACTCGTAAAAATTGTCTCTGAAGTTACAGGCTTCGGCTGTACATCCGGGGGTATTATCTTTGGGATAGAAATACAAGATAAATTTATGACCTTTAAAATCATCTGCTTTTACTTCTTTTCCTGTCTGATCCGTACCTAAAATTTCAGGTATTTTATCTCCGATAGTTAGAGCCATATTTTCTAGATTTATTTTGAAACCAAAGATAAGATTTAATTCTTTCGACTGAAAATAATTTTTAATCCCCCAAACATTTTACAAATGCAAAGAAAGATATTGACTATATTCAAAAAAAGGGACGAAATGACTATTTCTTTAAGAGACTGTTCCGATAATCTATTTTATTAACTATACTTTTAGCAACAAACGATACACATTTTGTGCTTAAAAATCGTATTTTTGCGTATTCCCAATTTATAAGGCAAAATGATAGATACAAATGCCAATATCCTATTGATTTATACCGGAGGTACTATCGGTATGGTAGAAAACAATGCCACAGGAGTTCTTGAAGTGTTCGATTTCGGACATCTTACAAGTCACATGCCCGAGTTGCAACGGTTCAAGTATCGTATCGAAACTATTGTTTTTGACCCTGCGATCGATTCGTCGGATGTATCTCTCGAACATTGGCAGAAACTGGTGCGTATTATTGAGGATAATTATGCCGACCACGACGGGTTTGTCATTCTGCATGGCACCGATACGATGGCTTATACGGCATCAGCACTCAGTTTTATGATTCAAAACCTGCAAAAACCGATTGTGTTGACCGGTGCTCAACTTCCCATCGGACGCTTGAGGACTGATGCAAAGGAAAACCTGATAACGGCAATGGAAATTGCTGCTTCTAAAGATTCGATCGGTAACCCGATAGTACCGGAAGTGTGTATCTTCTTTCAGACCAATTTGATAAGGGGAAATAGGGCAACCAAAATAAATGCCGATAATTTTAATGCGTTTAAATCCTATAATTATCCCGGACTGGGAAAATCGGGAATACATATCCGTTACGATCGGGATAAGATATTAAGTCCCAATTACGAGAAGAAAGTATACTTTCATTATCTGATGGATCCCAATATTGTTATTCTGAAAATGTTTCCCGGCATCACAAAAACTGCTGTAGACGCCATTCTCAATATACAGGGTGTACGTGCGGTGGTTCTCGAAACATACGGATCGGGTAATGCACCTCGTTACGAATGGTTTATCGAAGCACTTTTGGATGCTGTAAAACGTGGTATAATTATTGTGAATATCACCCAATGCGAAATGGGTTGTGTAGAAATGCAGCGTTACGAAACCGGTCACGAGTTATTAAAGGCAGGTGTAGTGAGCGGATACGATGCAACGGTAGAAGCTACCGTTACAAAATTGATGCACTTATTAGGACATAAATATTCGCGTGAAGAAATTATAGTAAGAATGCGTGTGCCATTGGCAGGAGAATTAACACGTCCCGATGATCGAGAAATATAAAAATCTGTCCATTATGGCAGAAAAAGAGAAACCCGAGTTTGTTTCTTATTTTAAGAAAAATAAAAAGAGGCTCGATAAGATGGATACCATTGTGCATGAGTTACACAATCGTTTTTCGTCAGAAATAGATTGTTTGCAGTGTGCCAATTGCTGCCGTTCGCTAGGACCTGCCATTTATGACAAGGATATCGATCGAATGGCTAAAGCTCTGCGGGTGAAACCCTCGGATGTGGTGGCAAATTATTTGAAAATTGATGAAGATGGCGATTATGTGTTTCAGTCCATGCCTTGTCCATTTCTTATGCCCGACAATTATTGTTCGATTTACGAATCTCGCCCCAAAGCATGTAGGGAATACCCTCATACCGACAGAAAGAAATTTAGCCAAATATATAAGCTAACTGTCGAGAACACACAAACTTGTCCTATCGCATACGAGGTTTTAAGAGAGTTGGTAAAAAATTAGCCTTTCTTATTTTGTTTACTTGGGATAGATTCGTAACTTTATTAGTTTTAATTATTACATTTAATTTATTGGATATTAGTTGGCTATGGGTAACTTATATAAAAGCAGGAAGATATTTCTAGTATCATTCTTGCTTCTTTTTGCTAATTTGACCATCTTGTATGCACAAGATGAGTCAAGTGATCGCACAGAACCTCGAGAATATAAAAAATATAAGGATAAGGATACGGTACAGCCTTACATCTCTTCTTTTACGAGAAAAGCTGATCAAGTTTTAGCTTCTGTATTTAAACCCGATAGAGAGTTTGTAGCCGATAGTATCATTAAAGTCTTTGACGATTCTCCATCGTTTGGTATTTATAAGGATAATTATGTTGTTGTTGGTACAGAATTATTCCACAATCCCAATCAATCCAATTCGGATGCTAAGTTTCAAATAAGTGTATCTCAACGTCTCACTAATAGTATATTGCCTTTTAGAACTTATTTGTTTTTGACTTACACTCAATTAGCCTTTTGGGATGTGTTTAAGGATTCGTTCCCGTTTCGGGATATAAATTTTAATCCGACTATAGGTTTAGCAAAGCCTCTGATTCATAAAAACAGATATCTTGGCGAAATTGCATTTCAGTTAGAGCATGAGTCGAACGGCAAAGACGGGGATTTTTCTCGTAGCTGGAACAAAGTCAGTTTCTTTGGGCAGTTTAAAATAAATCCCCATTGGTCTTATTTTTCTAAATTGTGGATACCCATAGTGGATGGCGAAAATAACAGGGATATTGTACAGTACAGAGGTTGGGCAGTTTCAGCAATAAGTTACAATAATAAAGAAAAATTTAATACAAGTCTGATTGTTAACCTGCGTCCGGGGGGATTTATGAATGCTAATATCACTGCTAATTTTGCATATCGGTTATCTAAAGACGAAAATCAGTATTTGTTTTTTGAATTTTATAATGGATATGGCGAAGGTTTACTCGAATATAAAGAATATCACCGAAGTTTTCGTCTCGGTTTTGTAATAAAGCCTAACTTTAGGTTTATTTATTAAAGAATTTAATGATACATTTATATGGACAAAGTAGGGGTAGGACTCTGCCCTACCCGAAGATTAGTGAGCAAAGTCCAGCTCCTACAAGGTAACTATCAGTATGTCTGATTAACAAAAAAGCGAATGATTCCTTTCTTATATAATGTGGCACAGGCGTATTATAGGCAGTACAGACAGGGGGTAAGCAACTTCACGTTTGTGTTTCCCAATCGGCGTGCCGGATTATTTTTTCAGAAATATCTTTCGGAAATTGCTGGTAAACCTATTTTTTCGCCCGAAATATTGACTATTGCCGACCTTTTTAGCCGATTGAGTGGTCTTAATACTGCCGATCGCATAGAGCAGTTGTTTATGTTATATGCTATTTACAAGCGGGAGAGTGGTTCGCTCGAAACTTTTGATGAGTTTCTCTTTTGGGGCGAAATGTTGTTGAACGACTTTGACGATGTGGACAAATACTTGGTTGATGCACAGCAGTTATTTTCTAATATACAAGATTTAAAAGAAATTGATGCAGGTTTTAGTTATCTCTCCGAAGAGCAAATTATAGCCATTCGTCGTTTTTGGTCAAGCTTTATACCTGTAGGAGAAAGCGACCGTAAAAAAGAGTTTTTGGAAATGTGGCAAGTGCTTTTCGCGCTGTATACTTCATTAAGGGACGAGTTACGGGAGAAAGGCTTAGCCTACGAAGGTATGATCTTTCGGGAGGTTGCCGAAAAGGCAAAATCCAAACAAAACATCGAACTTCCATTCGAACGTATTGTATTTGTTGGTTTAAACGGACATAGTAAGTCTGAAGAAGAACTTTTGAAATACTTGCAGGGCACGGGTATTGCCGATTTTTATTGGGACTATTCTTCATCACTCGTAAAAGATCCCGATAATAAAGCCTCTTTTTTTATGGACAAAAACAGGATGCTTTTCCCCTCTCAATTGCAGCTTGATCCCGAAGTTTTGGAAATGGAAAAACCTATTTTGAAGGTTATCGGAATCCCTTCGGTAGTTGGGCAAGCAAAATATATACACACAATTCTGAAAGAACTTATTGAGGAGGAGCAAATAACATCTTCTGATAAAGCCTTGAAAACGGCTCTTGTACTTCCCGACGAAAATTTGTTGCTTCCCACATTGTACTCTATTCCGTCAGAAATCGATAAGATTAATGTTACCATGGGATATAGTCTTGTCAACTCGTCTATTGCCGGATTGATGGATCATATATTTGAGTTGCAACGCAATATACGAGTTACGGCAGGTAATGCCGGATATTACTATCGGTTTGTATTGTCTATCCTTAATCATCGTTATATAGCACGTGTTGCCTCGGATGAGGTGAAGGGTTTGCGAAGCGATATTATAAGGTATAATAAAATATTGGTTTCGGTGGAGGAATTGAGTATCCATCCTCTGCTTAGTCTGATATTTAGACCTTTGGAACATTGGAGCGATACGGCTTCTTATTTGAGGGATATACTTTCTCTGTTGGAACGCTCTCTGTCCCTGTCCCTCTTAGATAAAGGCGATGATGATACCAGCACCCGATCTATTGATATGGAGTGCGAATTTATTATCGAATATTATAAAACCATCAATAAGATGGAGGATGCTTTGAAAAATGTAGAGGCAGAAATGTCTGTAGATACTTATTTCAAACTCTTGAAAAAACTGATTGTCGGTATAACTGTTCCTTTTAGTGGCGAGCCTTTGTCGGGCTTGCAGGTCATGGGGGTGCTAGAGACTCGTGCTTTGGATTTTGATAATCTGATTATGCTTTCGATGAATGAGGGCATATTCCCCATGAAAAAGGGGGCTAATTCTTTTGTACCTTATAATCTTCGTAAGGGTTTCGGATTGCCTACTTATGAACATCAGGATAGTATCTTTGCATACCATTTTTACCGTTTGATTAATCGTGCCAAGCGCATTTATCTACTCTATGATACCCGTACCGAAGGGTTGCAAGGGGGAGAGGTGAGCCAGTATTTTTATCAGATTAAGCATCTTTATTCCAAAATGTTTGATATCCGTGAGCGTTTGGCGGTTTACGAAGTTTCATCCAACGAAAGTATCTCAATCTCAATACCCAAAACTCCGCAGATTATAGGTAAGTTGAGTGCTTTTTTGACGGGCGAACGTAGCCTTTCGGCAAGTGCTATCAATATGTATCTGGATTGCCCTTTGCAATTCTATTTCACGGTGGTCGAGCGCATGCAGGAGGAGGACGAAATTGCAGAGACTATCGAAGCCAGTACCTTCGGTAGTATATTTCACTCGGTAATAGAGTGGTTGTACGAGCCATTTCAGGGTAAAATGGTTACAGCCGATTTGTTGCATAAGATATCTAAAGACGATAAATTACTGTCGGAAACTATCGAGAGGTCTTTTTCGGAGAATTATTTTAAATCGGGTAAGATTAAAAAACTTACAGGTCAGAATTTTCTCACAGGAGAGGTTATCAAGCGATATGTAAAGAAAGTGTTGGCTACCGATGCCAAACTAACTCCTTTTATTTATGTAGAATCCGAAAAAAAGATTATGGCCAACTATACATTACCTTCTTCGGGTAAAACGGTATCGCTAAAGGGTTTTATCGACCGGATAGATGAGGTGGGCGGGCATACTCGTATTATTGACTATAAAACAGGAAAAGGCATACTTACTTTTAAAGATATGAGTCATCTTTTTGATAAAGATGCAAAAGATCGCCCAAAAGCTGTTATGCAGGTGTTTATGTATGCTCATTTATATATGCTCGAATATCCGAGTGTGGTGTTGACACCCGGAATTTATTATTTACGGAATCTGTTTGACTCTACTTTTAGTCCGGCTGTTGAGCATAAGCCTACGCGAATAGATAAATTTATAGTCACAGACTTTGCTGAATTGAGAGGAGATTTTAGGGAGCATTTTGATTCGTGCTTGGAAGAGATATTTTCCATAGAGGCACAGTTCACTCAAACTACTACAGGAAAGCCTTGTGAATGGTGTAACTTTACGAACATCTGTAAAAAATAAAATTGATTGGAAATAAAACTCGTGCAAATATTTTGCAATTAGAAAAAAGTGCCTATCTTTGCAACGCTTTTGAGGAAAAGTCCTCTATTTAAAAGCACTGGAGAGATGGCAGAGTGGTCGATCGCGGCGGTCTTGAAAACCGTTGTACTGTGAGGTACCGGGGGTTCGAATCCCTCTCTCTCCGCCAAGCAATATGAAATTTAAGTAAAAGTCCTGTAATTCATTGAATTATGGGATTTTTCTTTTTTAGGAAAACTGCATTTTAGATACTTATATTGCATTTGTACATCTGTCTAATCGGTGGACTATTCAAAATAAATATCCTCTCCACCTAATTCATTATAAAGTGTTATTATTCAATATTATGCACTTTCAGTAAAGACTCTTTGTAAATAACTTTGTAACAATGAGAATTTATTAAAGAGTGGAGTTTTATGAAGAAGAAAACTTTTACAATTTTGTTCTATGTAAAGAGAACAAAATTATTGAAAAATGGGGAAGCCCCTATTTTTATGCGGATCACTGTGGATAGTGTCAGAGAAGAGATTGCTATTAAACGGCTAAGTACATGACAAAAAATACAATTCTATAATAATCAATACATTAGTGGTGAAATATTAGGAAAAGACCTTGATTTTTAGTATCTTGTAAAGAAAACTTCGCGGTTTTTTGATTACGATATGCAAACCAAGGTCTCAAAC
>JAVBJR010001174.1:0-2750 GCA_031546965.1 Dysgonomonas sp. | reverse complement strand
TGAAGAGCCGCCAACGCTAAAGTCAACCTTACCCCCAAAACTCTCACACACAACCACTTCAGGCTCTGGGTTTGTGCTTATGTTGGAATGGTTTGAAACGTTGGCAAGCAAGCAAGGAAGGATAAGAGGAATTGGGGGAGGCGTAAAAGAGAGGAGATCTTCTCCCCTTTTAAAATCCTGTCCCCTATTTCGGCTGCATTTTTGCATATAGTGCTTACAAATCCCTCCCCACTCGCTCATTTCGCCAAATGTAAGGACTGCTAGCGTTGCTCCTAAGGGATGAGGAGGAGGAAGAGGAGGAGGAGGAAGAGGAGGAAGAGGGCAAAAGAGGAAATGGAGTAAAGCACAAACCCCTGTACCTAGCTATATAGTGAAATACGTAAATCCCACCTCCCTACTATACTACTTCCTGCGAGCAGTCTTTAATCGCTCCGGGAAATCGGATGCAAGTGCTGCAACTGCTGCTGCTGCGTCTGCAAGTGACACTTTTGTGCAAAACGAGAGCTGGAGTTTACACCGAGCCAGCACATTTTACACACTCTGAATCCTAACTGCTCTTAATGACACCCACAAAACCGTCGCATCAAGAGCCCTGCCCAACCCCAGAAGTCGCTCCCTCAAACTTTCATTTCTACTCTAACACACAAATGATGTTACCATTCTGGCTGCATGGCTCTCCACTTTCTCCGGCTTCACTAAGCACCACCCAAAAAGTATCAAGTGAAAAACTGAAATACAATAAGATCTCTCTCTCGGATTTCCCATTTAGAAGAATAGCTTTTTTGCGTACTATATATGCATGCAGGGTACGTAACAAATTCTTCATTCCCATTTTAGATGACTCTACTCTACACACCAAAGGAATTGTATTCTGCATGTCAATAAGCAGGTCTATATTATGTCCTAATTACCTGTTTGAAATTAAACTCATCCTTCCCAATATACAAATTGCAATATTATCTTGCATATATAATCAGAAACAATGCTGATTTCCTGTCTATGATTAAGGCTATTATATTATGCTTCATGCCCAATGAGGTAATGTTCAATCTGCATATTCTCAAAATGTCTGTTAATATTTTGCATGAGTTATATAATTTCTTATATTCCTTAATTAATATATTGTGTATCTAAGTTTATTTACAATGTATATTTTTCCCTCTCTTTTTTTTGTTGCCTGATGAAGATTGGTATACGTTTGACCCTGATGATGACACGCATGTGTCGAAACATGTTGGTCCATTAAATAAGACCTTCAAATTTATGAGTTTGTGGAATTATCTTCAAATCTACATTGTATCAACTCATAATTACTCCATTACAATGCTACAGCTATTATATTCCTATATATATATAGTTCATAATATACGTATTACATTTTTTTAAAAAATTTCAAGCTATACTGTAGAATTTTATGGAAAAGTTTGCTTTCCCAAAATTAATTCTTATATGAATATTAAAGGTGAACTGACACGGTAAAATAGCGAATTTCTAATATCTATAAAAATGTGGGAAACAATGGCAAACGTAGTGAATAATATTGTCCTAAATTTGCAGTTATGGAGAAAAATTAGTTCCTAAGATATACCCAATTATTTGTGGGAACTCTCAAAGACTCTTATTTAAAAAAAAGGACTCTTCAGAGAACGTCATGTATGGCATGTCAACAGCTAGTGTTCAAAGGTGAAATATGTGACATTAAACTGAATTTTTTGATGCTACAGTCACAACGGCCAGGTACATATATTATGCTAAGTAGCCATTTATAAGCAAGGTTCGCAACGAGATGGGCAAAACATGTTTGTGTGTACAATGTGTAAATTATTCATTCATATGAAATGTGCGCAACTCGTCACAGTAATTGAAAAACTCATTATTGCTTCTAAATTTGAAGCTTTCGTTGCAGTAAATTGTCCATTATGAAAATGAATTAACAGATAGTAGAAAAACAGATTATGTGTATAGTTAAATGTTTACTACATAAAATGACATTTACATAATGTTATGTGAATTAATTATAATTAATGGGAAATAATGTGTTATTGTTTCTTCACCAACAAATTAAACATATCGTCATAATATAAATTCAAACCCCATTTGAACACAGTGGAATTAATGTATTTACAACTGGACTACCAGGTGGGGCTGCAAAATCCTAATTACTCTATATTCCTCCATTGTCAAGAAACATAATTCTCCTTACTAATACACATATTATATTTTCAGAATCTAGTGTAACTTTTTACAAAAAAATATTGAATCTCATGTCCAATATACTGTAGCACATGAAACCTGATTAAACTTAGTATTCAAAAAAGTTTATATACGTTTGTCGTGAATGGTGTTTGTTTGTTTGTTTGTTTGTTTGTTTGTTTGTTTGCAGTGACGGCGCTTGTGGCAACGGACTTTAAAAGCTTAAATTTATAATTTACACTAGTGTCGATTTATAAATAAACTTAGTACTAAAAAAACTTAGTTTTTTTCACGGCTTGTTTTTCGCTTAATATCATCACTGATTTTATTCAAACTCACTGCACTTTCCAATCCCTATCCAATGTATATTTATGGTCAGTACCATGATAAGTCACAGCTCAGATTTGACCTTATATGGGTTGTTGCTATTGAAAACCATCAAAATAAATGTCGGATATTTGTGATTCACGGCATTCAAAATTCTTGCAAAATCACACTCCATTAAAGCGAATGAAATACATAAAATGCATAGAAGCAGATGTCTCTTCTCTCGCACC
>JAVBJR010001096.1:0-4193 GCA_031546965.1 Dysgonomonas sp. | reverse complement strand
AGGTCCAAGGTCACGTGCGATATGATTTTTGGAATGCCACCATGCCACTTCCTATTCACTTACTCAACTTTCACAAAGCTACCTCTCACCATTTTGCACATATTTAAACAAATGATAGACTTTTTGTTCACCCTGTATATATATAATGCTGGGGTTTCCCCAGGACACAGCAAACGACAAAAACAGGAGTAGGATGTTATAGAGGAAAGTGCAGCATCCTGTAGTGAGATTTTTTCCTCTCCCCTCGTCCATAAATAGGAGCAGTTTTCGTGGATAGTGAATTCTCCAGCAGTATCAAAGTACTAACAACTGTTTCTCACTTGTTTTGGTAAGTTGATGCCTCACATAATTAAAAATTCAATTACTTCATCACTCTTTAATATAGCACGTTCTTTTATGCAATTTTTTTTCCACTTGCAGTTTTTTCAAGCGATGGCGAAGCAGATCAAGATTTCAATTATGTTCATTGTTCTGGTGGCTGGTATCAGCTGTATATTATTACAATGCAATGGTATTGAACTTTTTTTTCTCAGTCGAAACTCAAACTTAAAATATATATAGCATTGCACGATTCAATGCAATCTATATAACAGGTATTATAGAATTTAGTGGAAAACCTTATTGTTTCCAAATATGCTTGCAAATAGGAGTTAATTTCCAGCTGCATTCCATATTATAAACAGTTTGAACTATTATTTATTTTTAAGAGTAATCACAGCAGTGTGTAATAGACCCGTATGGTAACTGCACTGCCAACATGCGTTCTAGTAACCAAAATTTATATAGCAGGAAGTGACATCAATTGTGGGAAAACCTTAATTTGATCCTTGCGGCATATTGCCAAATAGCTATAAGAGGGTTGAGTGGCAGACAGGACTGGATGAGGGAATGTGTACTAGCTCCTGGCATTGTCATCCGAGATGTCACATTTGGCAGCCATCTTTATTCACAGCCATGCTGTAGACAAAGTGGAATGAGAGTGGTTTGTTTTTATGTACCATGTGGGACCATAATTACTGTGCTGCAATAAAGAGAAAGTTAAGGAACAGGTGAAGATATTCATCTGTCAAAATGCATTTTATGGTTTTATCCAGTACATGTGCCAGAAATATGACAGAAAGTACGAACCTATGACCAATCGCGGTCGACGTTTGCACAGGTGCGATCTGATTGACCCTTCAGCTAGTATAGTATTATATAATTCTATAGTCCAGCTTTATTGAGCCCTTGCAAAAATGAACACCAAGCACTATTGCAAATTGATTCAATTCCCCATATCCTCACTGCAAACAAGAAATAGGCCCAAAGATCGTAATGGTGGAAATAATGCTAGAGAGCCTGTATAATAGAGAGAGCGGCCAAGCTGTCGTCGGAAACGCCGCCATGTTTCCTCGAGTTTTCTAGATTTGCGCGGCAAATTCTGAATGAGCGGCAGTGCACATCAGAGGAAAATTGGTGAGATTTTCGTAATAAATACAATAATTGGTTTTAGAAAAGCAAACTGACGTTTTTGAAGATCAAATCGACGGGGAAGACGAGAAAATCGACGGGAAAGACGAGAAAATCAGCAAGGAACAAAAATTTGTTTTTCCATTTATGGAATGTCAGTTTGACGGCTGACACATCGTAAAACACCCATCCCGCGTTAAATAAGCGTTTAATCGTAAACTTACCGTGAACCTAAATTGTTCCGCCATTCAACATACATCTTCTGACCTACTGTCCGGAATTTTCGGAAACTTAGTTTCGGTTTGGTAACAGGTTTTGACGTCACTCGCGTCATGACATACGTCCGGTTACCAAACCGAAACTAAGTTTCCGAAAAATCCGGAAAGTAGGTAAGAAGATGTACGTTGACTGGCGGAACAATTTAGGTTCAGGGTAAGTTTACGATTAAACGCTTATTTAACGCGGGATGGGCGTTTTACGATGTCTCGACTGCCAAACTGACTGGGCCGTTCGAGGAAAAATGGCGGCGATTTGGCACTTGGCCGCTCTCTCGCTATCAAGGCTCTCTAGACTTGACAGGATTTTGGCGCCCCCTAGCGATGGCGCCCTAGGCAAATGCCTAGTTTGACTACATAGACGGGCCGGCCCTGGATGATAACAAAAGTCCCAAAGGAGCCCAAGAATGATTCAATGCACAATCAACTGCCACTAGCCTTGTATGTATGTGTGATATATTGTTGTTTATGCAGTTGGTAAAAATGGTGCATTGTGGTATAAGTAGGTTCATGCTTTGTATGTAGTGGGGGGACAGTGTAGTGACATCCAGGCAATCACAGCGACCTCATTGAAATTGCCGCCATGTGGTTCTGAAGTGCTTGCAAAACAGTAGTTTTATGGCAAAACATTAGTTTTTTGGCAAAACTTTTAAGCCATTGAAACAACAAGTACCACATAATTTTACAGAGACTTGATATTGATCGGAGTGTTCGGACTGATGTGCCTGACCAGTCAAAAATCTGTGGGGACATAACACGGATCTAACGTGGCTCTATCCCTTGTGCCATGTGTAACAGTCAAGTTTTTGGTATGCAAGCCAAAGTTTGCTGTTCCTCTTGCAAAAATAAATGACATGCAAAGTGTTATGATGTTGCACCTGCTGATGTTATAGCCTTCAAGGAACTTGTTTGTGAGCTGTACAGACTTTGCCACAACAAGGATACACCTATATTGCAACATCATATTCTACTGTCAACATTGTGGCAGGAGGATAGTTCTCTACCACTATGTCTGTTCCTAATGCGATGGCTTGTGATCTTCCCTTGGACTTTTCACAGACCCTGGATTACTATTTCGCCATCAATACTGCTTCCAGAAGCTCCTGAAGTCGCAAGTATTGCTTCTCAGTTCTCAACTGGGTGATGCATATAGGGAAATTAAGGCCTGCCATGAGTTGGCGCACCATTTCTAGTGAGGTGTGGATAATAAGGTGATGTGTCAGAAGAATACATCAATCAAATGGTTGATGGCTCATCTTCCAAGATCTGCTGAGTTTATGACTGTATTACTTGCCCAGTTAAAGGTGAGCAGCTTGAAGAGGGCCATTCTGTGGTTTTCCTGGAAATGTTTTTGCCTTCTATAGTCCATCGGCCAGTCAGTCAACGCTTGTTTCGACAGAGGTTGTGCGTCATTCTTCGAAGAAACGTAGCGCTGTGCGTTCTCCTGAAGTGGGTTCCCGGGCTTCAGCAAGTTTGTTTCCACGTTTAAAGCAACCTTAGTTCATTACAGAGCTGTGGAGAATCACTTAAGGAATAATTTGCTCTCTTTCCATAAGTTATTTAATCTTCTATTCAACTTCTCATGACATGTTTCGCCTACACAGCCATCATCAGCGGAACTACATACATGAGAGAAATTTCAAACCCTAAGACAGCATCACACCTTCACCTAACGCATTACAAAATCTGTTAAACTATCTCGTAACGAACCAGAAACAGACAAAGATAAGGCATCAGATAAACTACCAAAAACTGAAACTAAGGTAACCTCATAATTATATAAAACATTCATAAAAAAGAAGTAATTTTAAAAAGGAATCAACAAATCCTACCTGTAACTCATGGTCAACATGAACGGTACAAGGAAAGAGGTGAACTTCCCTAAATTAAATACAATAAAAATTAAGATTATCCTAAAAAATGGAGGAGCAACAAATCTACAACCTACCAGCGGAAGAGAACGAGAAGAAAGGAACTAACGATAGGACGTGGCAAAAGGTTAAGGAAACAAAAGTAAAAACGCTATAAGTAAAGAAAAACGAACCGAGTTCAAAAAAGAAACCAAAAACAAATGTCTCTGTGGATATGAGGAAATCATCAATTGAAATACATAAAATCTCGTCTCATATATTATATATTGTCTTTTTAATCAGACTGCCAACATGTTTCGACAGCAATATGCTGTCATCCTCAGGGCAACGTATCAACAAGCTCAAATATTAAAAATCCGAATTTAATTTAAAATAAGGCCGGAAATCAAAACAAGTGAGGATCACTAGAGAGAAAACCAGCCCAGGAGAAAAACGTTATGCACAATCCTGCATAGCATGCAGGAAATTTTGTGCAGGAATGAGCATGTTGTTATGCAGGAAATTGGAAGGATTTTCTGCAGGAAAGTCTATGCACAATGTGTTCTGCAGGATTGCCGTTTGCAGGATTGCCTTTTGCAGGATTTATATTCACATGATA
>JAVBJR010000356.1:0-4441 GCA_031546965.1 Dysgonomonas sp. | reverse complement strand
TATATTGAAGATATTCCCAATCCACACTGTTTATTGATGTAAGAATCACGACTGCAGTTTCGGCATAAGAGCCATCATCAGGTGCTAAACCAATCATAATAAACAGATAATACCCAACAGAGCAGATTTCCGAATTCACAAACAGTGGAAGATACATACCAAATTCGAATTAAACAGCAAATCAACTACATCAGAAGTCTAACAAGTATAAGCCTAAATACAGAAATACAATAAATTACACAATAATTATAAACAAAATCGCCGCGAAATACCTGCAACTCACGATCAACGTGTAGTCACAAGAAGAACCGGACATTCAACTACAAAATTAAAATAAAATATAAGACGGGAACTAGGAAAATTATCGAAAAAAAAAACAAAAATAATTAGAAGAAACGACCTACCAGGGCCAAGGTAAAACAGGAACTAAAGGAGAGAAGTACAAAATAAGAGGAATGATGGGAAAAGTAGGCGGGACAAAAATGTATATCATAAAAACGCTTTAACTAGAGACTTCCACATCCTTAATCAAAAAAGGGTTTCGAGGAAACATCCACTTAATAAATGAACCATTACAAGGCCCCAACTGTGTATTTAAAATATTATGCTTACCATGTTTTTCAAACAACTTCAAAATTTCTAAACTCTCTTTTACATTTATTATCTTATAATCATTGGAAGTTTTAAGAGTTCGAAAAGTGACCTTATTTGGATCATGGTCCTCCATAAGTAAATGTTCACAAACCCTAGATTTAGTTGGATAGTGCAAATGTTCATGTATCCTAGTCTTAAACGAACGACGTGTTTGTCCAACATAGATCTTTTCACAATCTCCACACTGTGCATTATAAACTCCAGATTTATGGACATCATTTATGTTAGATTTCACCATGGGTACCATGCTCTGCACAGTATTATTAGATGAGAAACCGGTTCGAAAATTCCATTTTAACAGACGTCTAGCTATAGTATTATGCATATTTGAAAAAGGAAGAGAAATATAAAACGGGGTATTCTCTCGAGAGTCACAAAGTGTAGATGTTAAACTCATCTGTCTTTTACGAACAATGCGATGATAAATCTTATCAACAAGCGTTACATCCAAAGAATTTTCCAAACAACAATATCTCAAATATTCTAACTCCTTCAAGATAGACTCAGGAGACAGACGCAGATCGAACATCCTATAAATAGCACTAAACAAGAAACTGGTTTTGTGACTAAAAGGATGAAACGACCGTCCATCAATAAATCTTGGACAGAAGGATGGTTTCCTATACACATCTGTCACAAATAACTTCCCGTTACGAGTCACCTGAACATCCAAGAATGGGAGAGTGAATTGTTTTTCTGTCTCCAAAGTAAATTGAATCCTGGGGTTAACAGAGTTAAGCTGTTGTAAGAATTCTTGCAAACGGTCACTCATTAAGTTGTGTAGTGCAAAAATATCATCTACATAGCGCCTCCAAAATGTTATATGGGGATACGTACTCAATAATTTAGTCTCAAAATCAGACATGTAAATATCCGCCAAAATGGCCGACAATGGTGATCCCATAGCAAGGCCATCGGTCTGTTGGTAAATATGTTTATCAAACACAAAATAATTACTGTTATTAACCAACTTAATCAAAGTCAGGCACGATGCAATGCGCTGCGGCTCTATACCATTATCGGTCATGATGGTCGATAATATAGGATACAATTCTTGCAAAGGGATGCTAGGGTATAACGCCACAACATCGAAGGAGCACATATGCTGTGATGGGGCTGATGTGTCCTCAATCGAAAATAAATCATCCACAAATTGTTTGGAGTTGTTTAAAGAGTATAATTTCGGGCGATTTAGTGTAGCTAAAAAGTTATGTAAATTCCTAGCTAAATTGTGCATAACGGAATTAACCCCTGAAACCACAGGACGAATAGGTACCCCTATTTTATGCACCTTAGGCAGGCCATAAAATTGAGCAAGCTGAGGATTTGAGAAAGGGATGAATTTTGCCACCTGTGCAGTATCAAAAAAGTTTTTACAATCAATTAACGCTTGTTTCAGTTCCCGTTGTAATCTATTGATAACGACCATTGGTGTAGAATATATCCTTCTGATGTCTTTGTTGCCGTTAAGGCGGGATATCATGCACGACCGGGTGGAGCGTGCTTTGGGGGTGGAAAACAGCGTACGGAAAACTTTCGGGCGTAATTAAAAATAAACGGGACATTATTTCGAAAAACTAAACCGACATTTTGTTCAGTATGTCTTGGAGTACATATGGTTTCAGCGGTTTTCTGAAATTATTATTCATTAACGTTTAGATAGGAAAAAGGCACTCCGAAACACGATTTTTGATGCAATTTTCCTATCTAAACCGTAATGAATAATAATTTCAGAAAACCGCTGAAACCATATGTACTCCAAGACATACTGAACAAATTGTCGGTTTAGTTTTTCGAAATAATGTCCCGTTTATTTTTAATTACGCCCGAAAATTTTCCGTACGCATTTTTCCACCCCCAAAACACGCTCCACCCGGTCGTGCATGATATCCCGCCTTAAAGGAGAACTGACAGGGTTTTGTAACATACCCTGAAAAGTTCCCAGTTTATAGATATGATGCCTAAAAAACCGTTGATGCTAACGAAAGTTTTGTCAAAATTCGTAAACAAATTCGTAGCAAATTAGCTTGTTGAATTAGTCACGCCTCGTAGGTGGTTTGGCAAGCTAAATGAACGATATGATTGGCACAGTCATTCGAATTTGGGCGTGGTTGGGCGGGAAAAGGCGTGGTAGATTTGCATACTGCCCGAGTCGTCCAATAGGAACAAAGTTGGTCATTTTGCGGCCCAGTTGTAACATGGATCATTGCTCAAAAACGGCTGAACCAATAAAATTCAAAATAATTATGGAGACACACATTTATATTCTCTCAACATAATTCGTAGTTTCATGAAAATCCGTAATCTGAAAAAATACCCTGTCAGTTCTCCTTTAAATAATATTGAATCACTAATTTCGAAAGAAATTATCAAGACAAAACTTCAGAAAAAAGTAACAGATATTTCTATCATACCTACTAATTAAATGCTAAAGCATTTTGTCCGCATGTGTAAAATGATTATAATTTTAAAAAGTAAAGTAATGAACGTTTCTTTAATGGTGATTGTTTAAATGCACTTCTTATTTCATACAAATCTACCAGTAAAACAAATAAAAGAAAAAAAAAATTAAAAAGTATTTTTTTTCAGGTTCGCTTATTACAAACTCCGCATATATCGAACTAAATTGGCTGACATTTACAAGTTCGTTATAAGCGGAGTCGACTGTAGATGTCACGAAATGGACGCAAATAACCCAAAAAATGTATTTAAATTTCAGCCTGACGATTGACCGCCAGTGTACATGACGCCACCATTTCTATCACCACCATTGATGCCTCGGACTTTGTATGGCTGGACAACATGGAGCTCACAGTCATTAAAAAATAACATTGCAGCTGGACTGCTCACAATACTGTCATTGCTAGCCTGAACATCACTACGCCCCGTCCACCCCCCGGTATTGCAAAAAAAATCATATATACATGTCCCATGTTAATGGACCAAGGACACAATATACTTGACCAGGACTAGCCACTCCTTCGTTTAGCCACTAGGGGGTGGCAGCGCGCCACGTTATAGGTCGATGGTGCGTGACGTCAAAATCGTTATCTTCCAGGACCTGGAAAATGCAGTATTGATACACTGCCGATAGGTATTGTTGGATCCAGGGAATTTTGTGAGAGGTTTTTTGGTCATCTGCAGGCTTTTATTTTAACCCTTTCATAATGAATGTGTTCAATGAGTGTTGATATTTCCCATGTGATTGCACACCATATAAGGGCAGTTCCCTTATAAGGAGTACTTCTGTTCTGTTCGAGGTGACAAAATTAGTTTCAATAAGGGTAGCAACGCCCGCTATGAATACATTGGCTAAATTTCCAGCAACATGCTCGAAAACGTTTTATTATAAGGATGAGATTGTCCAATTCTGCTTTACAAAATTCTAGCTTTTAAGAATTTGGAAATTATACATTAACTAATTTGTTAAAAAATGGTGTTTCATTAATATGACGTATTATTTTAAGGGCAGAGTGCCGTTTTCGACATAAGCGGAGTTCGTTATAAGCCGTCTTGCAAAACTTATTTTTCTACTGTTATTTTTGCACTAGGCTGTTTGGTTGGCGGATTGCAATTAGACAAACATATTTGCATAACCTCCATCAAATAAAAGTCCACAACTTTAATTTCAGAACTGGATATTTATTTTAAAGGAGAACTGTCAGGGTATTTTTCGTTATTTTTGATTGCAAAGACAATTAGGTCACTAAATTGATCGAGTATGGAAGAATACTCAGCCAGGTTGTGAATTTTGTAGGATGCAGGAATGTTGAGCAATTGCTATTCA
>JAVBJR010000590.1:0-2987 GCA_031546965.1 Dysgonomonas sp. | reverse complement strand
TGCCTCAATGGTCCATCCGGTAAACATCCCCTTTACTGCGATGTCCCACCGATTCACTGCGAAAGGACAGGTCACCTTCACCATCAACATCGAGGACGTCAGACGAAAAGTCACGGCAGCCATCATCGATAGTCCTGGTATCGACCTAATTCTCGGCGTCGATTTCCTGATAGATAACAAAATGCATCTGGACTTCGCTACCTCCACCTGGCACTTTGTTGGTCACCCACAACGCTATCCTTTCTGGCCAGACACCAGAGGAGCATTTGCCGTGTGCCACACACACCAGACTCGCCAAAGTACCGTGGACACCTCACCATCGTTCCTCGAGGACAATATTGTAGTTGATGATATTGACTCCTCCCAAAGGACCACAGGGCGAGGAGACATCGCGTTCCTAGGAATGTCCACCGAGGAGAAACATACGCCATCTGAAAACAAAAAACAGGTGTCAGCTCCTCCTCGTAACAAGATATTGAAGGCCGCGACAACCGTAACGAGATTCCTCGGGTTCGTCGGATGGTGCCTTCTAGTCATCCCCTACCTCGTCCTAATCTCCAAGGCTCTTGGACAGTTGACCCAAAGCGATGTATTACCAACATGGGAGCATCAGCAGGAAGCAGCATCCGAGGCCTTGCAGCAAAGACACCAGCAGCCCCTGGTCTTCACAATTAAACCTGAGGTCTGCCCTTCAAAAACAACACCCACATTTCAAGGGCACATAACACCCTTTGATGTCACTAACCTGGAGCCCTATCAAGCTCCACAAAGGGACCCAAACCGGATCCAACCAAAACCTCTTGGCCCCGGCGCCGCAAGTCTGGGTCGACTGGAGCGCCACCAAACACCAACCAAGCTTGTTGTCTGCTTCTAGAGCCACAACTGCCCCTTCCTCGATCTGGAGATGGACGCCGAAATTACACACACCACGTTATGTGAAGTAATGGCCATGATGCAAAGCCTTCGCATCCAACAACGAATACTGCTGCAGAAGCAAGAAACAACTAATCAAAACGTGCAACAAATCCTCACATGGACCACGTTGCAAACCTTGCAAGAGACACAACCTCCTGTGTTATCACCTCTGCAACCAACACCACCATCATCCTCGGTCACTCCAACACTGGACGAACCCACAATGGACCTGGAGAAGCAGCAATCATCTCCTGTAAGGCTCCCCCTCGTGCCTACGGTCTCCTCGTTGCCGCTGGACATCATCCTGCCCTCACACGCTCAAACACGTAAGGTGGTCAACGGTACATCGTCTGACCAGTCTCCTCGTCCTCCGGTGCAACACCCTACCGCGCCGTTCGTGGGACACGTAAACCTTGATGCTTATCCAAGGGATCCGAGACAACCACCGCGGAGAATCGCTCATCCATCACGGCGCACTAAGGACATCGCACCACTCCGACTTCCGACGCGACCATCGGCAATGCAAGCACCATCCCGAAAATCCAAATGGAAGGCCATGCTGTCCGCCTCCAACGCCGAACCACTACAAGCCTCTCCGCCACCAAAAAACAAAACGTCGAAAACCGGCGAACCGAGCGCTAAAAAGTAAAAAACGCGCGTCACCACTCGCTGAAATGTAACCGCACGAATAGTACCGAAACTCACCCGTTTTTCGTCGCTCATTCTCCGCGTATTAATTCCGCCTTCCGCTCGCAAAAGACTCGCATTTTCGGGGGGGTATTGTGACGATCCGACGCCCCGCCATCTTTGTTTTTTCCATTCTAGTTCACCGTACGACCGCTAGATGGCGCCACCACTAAAAACGCTGTCATCGCTAAGCGCTCATTGCGCATTTTCGTCTCCTAGGTGACGTCACCTCCCCTTCGTCACCATTCGCTGCTGTCATTAGCTCCGCCTCTTCGGTAGCCACGCCTACTCTGCTATTTTTGTATAAAAGACCGTGTCGCCTGTGCAAAATTGTCAGATCCCTGTATCTCGTCCACAGCCTGTCTTCAATAAAGGCTCTCTCGGAACTATATGAATAAAGTCTATATGCACATATATTGAAACTTTGTTTGTGTCCTTTACTAAGAAATAAAGTCTACTCACCAGTATAGATACTTTATTTCTTCTCCGCGATTACTTGCCATACCTCGAGCGACACCTGGAGGAGGCCCCAAGACCTACAACTGTTGCCAACTTCGCAGCGCAAGCCGCGGAACGTGACAACTGGCGCCCAACGTGGGGCCCCTCAGAGAACTACAGCCAGCTGCTTTCCCCTGGACCATCTAGTCCAGAAGGACCTCAGCCTTTGTGAAAAGGTTCTCTTCTGCAACAGCAACGGGTGCGAAGAAGAAGAAGAAGAAGGGCAAGCCTTCGCCACACCTCCTGCGATCAGGGAAACCACTTCGTTCTTCCCAAGACCCTGAGTCCTCAAGCTCCAGCGACAGTCACGTTGGTCCTCGGGCCTCTACTCCAAATCCTGGGTCCTCATCAGCCTTCACTACAGAAGCAGAGACCTCCACCGGCGAGCAGAGCCCAAGTCCCACCACCGCAATGGCAGCTTCTCAGGAGGAAGTCAACGAGCTTCGGCTTCTAGTGGTCAACCTACAGCAACAGATGGCAGACCAGTCACTATTAATCCAAGGAGGACAACCACAACCCAACGGAGGGAATGGACATCACCATCCAAGAACCCTCTCCAAATGTACAGCCCGCTACAACGGAAAAGATCCTAACCTGGTCAACCCCTTCCTGCAGGACCTCGCAGCCTACCAACGTGCCGAGGACGTCGCAGATGACATAGCCCTCCGAAGCGTAGCGCTGTGCCTGGAGGACTCTGCAAAGAGATGGTGGTTTTCCATAATGCACCGGATCAACACCTGGGCAGAATTCAAAACAGCTCTGCGAGCGCAGTTCCAGCCGAGGGTCTATGACTATAAGATCCTCAACACCCTCATCAACAGGAACCAGGGACCCACCGAGACCGTTTCGGAGTTCCTGATCGCCATCAAGGACCTCTACCTTCGAAT
>JAVBJR010000804.1:0-5271 GCA_031546965.1 Dysgonomonas sp. | reverse complement strand
ATTTCTTTGAATAGCAATTGTTCAACATCCGTGCAGCCGAAAAAATTCACAACCTGCCTGACTATTCTTCGATACTCGATCAATTTAGAGACCTTATTGTCTTTGCAATCCAAAATTACGAAAAATACCCTGTCAGTTCTCTTTAAGATTTTATTTTAATTAATACTGTTTGTGACTCGTAAAATTCATTTCAGACCCACTAATAAGTCATAAACCGCAGTTTCACGAACACTGCTCCAAAGAATATGAATAAACTTTTAGATTATCAAGCCATTTCATTCGCTTTTGAGATTTTCTGATGAATACTATGGCTCAAAAATTTCATGCAGTTTCCTTATCAGCATGTATATTATGCGAAGCATGCATCAGACTTCATGTCCTGGCAATGTTAAAAATGATAACAAGCAAGATATGCTACAACTAACAGAATTAAAACATAACGAATGCATCGATAGCGGAAAATTGATGCATATACATAAGCAATTTGAATTGCAGCAAATTCGCCATTTTTAACGCTTTGTTGAGAATCCCAAAACTACACGCTGGATGAATAGTTTGGGAAAATCTAAATGCGCGAAAATGACATGCATGGATGTGCTAGGTATAGATGGGGTTTCTGTCATGCATGAGAATGAATGAACAATGAATGTGGTGGCAATTCAGAGATTTTATTTGCCTTGCATTCTGTACGTTGGGTTGCCATTATAATAAAGAGTACTTCATATGTATGTCTTTTTTAAAAGTATGTAATATGTAATCAATATTTTGTTTCTTTATATTTATATACTGGGCTATATTTGGATGATATTGTAGTTGCATATTAGATAATATAAAAATAAACCCCAAGTTTGAGTATTTATTTTGAAAGTATACAAATTGGCGTCTATATTTAGTACATGTGTCAGTTAGACTGAATCCTACATACTAAGGTATTGCGGTTCATAAGCTAGAATACAATGGCGCAATACTATTTTTCGTTATATTTTTTATTATGGCAAGAAAGTATGGAAGGCAATTTTGACGAGGTTTATGGATTTTAGCGGTCGCCACTTACATCGTTGGACGTCTCTGACAAAGCCATTAAGTGATACAAGTAATACTAAAAGCATGTCTGAATCAGTTAAGTAATCCAAATATTGAAAGCCCAAACAATCCTGACTTGGATTATAAAATAGACCCGTATTTTTCAGATTTTAATTTCGATTTCGATGTTAAAGTGTCCCATGCAATATCGATCTTTGCCTCTGTGATTGGTCCGTAAGATATTGAAAAGCGAAATTGGAAGATTATCAAGGGATTTCGTTGGAAATTGGGAGTGACCCGGACACATAAAAAGCGCAGTTTCATGTCCGGTTTTATAACTTAGCGAAAGGTTAATGGCCATCGTAATATAACGATGCTCTGATATTTTGCTACCATTGACAAAAAATATTTTATAACTTCATGCTCATGCATATGCTTGCTACAATATTTGTTTATGAATATTAGGCGACCAAATTGCGCTATCCCCGATTATATAGCCGATAACCTATATTCAATTTTATGGACATTGGCATCATGGAATATTCAAATGTGGAAATTTTAATGTTTAATTTTAGTGCAATAGTAAAGTGACGGCTATCGATTTGAATTTTATGGACTTTTCATGAAAATTACTTCCCGCTTGCAATCGTTAATGGTATCATTCTTTTTCAGAATTGACTGAACGACAAAAAAAGACAAGAAATGTTTGGATCAGCCGCGAGTCGCCATGCTGCCGCCAGGCGGCGTGCAAGTTCGCCCAGTGCTGCGCTTCATGCTCAGGAAATACGACGCTTGGCGGCGCTGGCGGCACGTAGACAAGCTCAAGTTAAAGAGGGTGATGATGAAGATGAAGATGAGGATGATGATGAAAATGGAAAAAATGAAAATAAAGAGAACAACAACACTCTGCGGCCGCCGCCTCAGGTATAGTTGAACTTGTAAACTTTTATACAACCGTAAAGTGCTGCATTAGTTCCCCAGGGAAATTATTTGGTTTTGGAGTTTTTGAACCTAAACTTTTAAAATCCAAATAATTTACAAGTAAATGTTTCCGAATGATATGCAATAATGTTACAGGAGAAACAAATGTTGAAGTATTTGAAAAATTCGAGGGTGAATCTCGAAATGTAACAGTCATAATTACAATGTACCAATGGTCAATAGCGTCCAGAGCTTAAATTGGAATCCATTTAATTTCCCCTACCCCGAACTTTACAGTAGGGGAGACCGGGGCCAAACGCGACACGGGGTAAAACCGCCAAAAGGCGTGGCGTTCGCAAACAGAGCGCAAAAATCGGGATATTACAGTCAAGCTATCCCATCATGTGTGTGCAAATGTTGTCAAAGTTTGAAGACGATCGCATGAGCCGATTTCGAAACGACTCGGAAAATACGATTTCAGCGAACCTAGATCAACTTTTACACTCGCATATTGCGACTTCCGGCGTTTATAATAAACTTCGGAAAATTATTATACCTAGCGTATGTTGCAGTCTGGTTTCAAACCTTAAAAACGAGCCCTATAGTTTGTTGCTGTGCGTTTCGTTGATGATGTGCCAACATAATCTGCGTGTTTAAAGTCCGAGTGGGGCATGAACGCGCCAAAATACCGAACGTCGTACCGAGTACGGCGTATCGAGTATCGCGTACGAGATCGCGTATCGAGTGTCGCGTATCGACGTATCGAGTACCGTACCGATTGTTGAATATCGCTGCGGACTATCAAAGTAACGGACACAGACACATGGCCACGTTGCGCATGCAACGACGGACTCTTGGAAAAGGGCCGATTCAATCGTCGTCGCGCGTAATCTTTATTCACAAGTACATAAAACCACCACCATGCGCCACGAGTTACGGCGCTTCTAACAACGGCGTTAAGCGCCAACTTATAATGACGCTTCGGTTACCGTCGTTTCGGTCGGTTAACATAAAACAACACGTTATCACTTCTAACACCCCCCCAGGTCGCTCACCCCAGATACGTTGGTGTGCGACCATCTTTGTATGGTCGAGGACCTTCGTCAGCCCATCGGCTATATTTTGGTTGGAAGGTACGTGGTTTAAGCAGATTCTGCCCTCCTCGATAGCCCCTTGGACGAAGAAGCTCTTCAGATCTAAGTGCTTTGTCCTTTCGGACATAGTTCGATTTTCAGCAATCGCTTTCGCGCCGGTGTTATCAATGAAAATTTCTATCGCGCGCTCGCAATATTGATTCATGCGCAGCTCGGTTAAAAGGTTCTTTAACCAGATCGCTTCCCTTGTTGCCTCACCTAGCGCTAGGAATTCGGCTTCAAGAGTGCTCTGGGCGGTCACCGTCTGTTTACGGCAGGACCATGAAACTGCCCCTCCAGCAATTATAGCTAAGTACCCTGAGTAGGACTTCCTGTCCGTCTTGTCGGATGCCCAGTCTGCGTCAACGTAAAGTTGTACCGGTTTCTCCATTTTCCTGTATCGTAACGTCATATCTTGTGTCGCTTTTAAGTATAGTAGGACCTGCTTTGCTGCCTGCCTGTTCCCTTGACGGTTGAGCATTAACTGGCTAAGATATGCCATAGAGTACGCTAGGTCCAGTCGGGTATTTGTTGCCAGGTACAATATGCTACCCATTAGTGTTCGGTAACTCGAGGAATCCTGGTGATCTAACATCTCTTCTGTCGTTGCTTTTGTCAGCTTGGTGCCAATATTGAGTGGAGTCCTTGCTGAGTTGCAGTTCGTCATCTGGAACGTGTTCAGGATGACTTTTGCGTAAGCACTTTGGTCCAGAATGACGCTGTCTGACGAGTACCGTATTCTGATGGACTGTACGTGTGTCGCTCAACCCAAATCTCTCGTCTCGAATTATTCTGCCAAGGCTTCTTTCTCGAAATTAATCTCCTCAAGCGTTCCGAAGATAAGAATGTCATCGACATATACGGCTATGATTATCTGTCTCGATGGATGATAATAAACGCAGGGGCCAGCGATGCTTCGTTGCATACCTCTTTGCCGTAAGTATTGATTGAGTCTCTCGTTCCACATTCTGCCCGATTGGTGTAGTCCATACATACACTTACGTAGTCGTAGGACATCATTGGGAATCCCTCCGTACTTATCGCGAAGGTATTACTGGGTCTCGTCGAATCCATCGGGTATTTCGAGAAATACTTCATCCGGAAGTTCTGCCGCAAGATATGCTGTCACAATGTCGAGTTGGTTAACATCCCAGCCAAGCTTGATTGACAGGGCGAAGAGGATGTGCAACGTGCGGGCTTTGACCACCGGACTGTAGGTTAAGTTGTAGTCAATCCCGGGACGTTGCTCATTTCCCATTGCCACTAGTCTTGCACGGTATCTGGACAGTTTACTATTTTCATCAAATTTGGTTTTTAGTGCCCATTTGGTCCGCAAAGTATGTGCTCCTGGTTTCTTGGGCTCGAAGCTTTAAACCTTGTTGCTAATCAAATTATCGTATTCTTCGCGTACAGCTTCTTCCCATTTCACTCTTTCCGGCATTCGGTATGCTTCCCCTAGAGTTTGAGGGTCCTGACCCCGCATTGCAGCATCGTCTGCTGTTGCCTGTGACGTGTTTGGCCCCATCTCATAATCCTTCATCCACCGTGGTGGGCATAGTGCCCGTCCCCGAGAGGAGGTTCTGATGGTTTTGGATACAGCATCTGATAGGCAGTAGTGATCAGGTAACACCCTGTCCTCTATTTGTGTTGGTTCGCAAAGTGACTCATCCGCATCAATTGCATCGGTGTCGCGGTCATCAGGTAGGACCATCTCTCCCCTAGTTTCCTCAGCATATATGGCTAGGACCTCGATGTCCTCCACGTCATGCTCAATGAGGAGAAACTGTGGTCCATCTCGCCCTGCCTCTACACGTAAAGGCGACGCGGTGTCCTTTCCAGGGAAGAGAGTTTCATTGAAAACAACATCCTGTGACAGTAGAGTTTTTCGGGCTACCTCGTCCCACACGACATAGGCCTTTGATTCGTGGGAATATCCGAGAAGAATCCCTGCTCTTCCTGTTGGTGCAAACTTGGACTTCTCCCCCACATTCCGGTACCAACATCTACACCCAAAGGTTCTAAGATGTTCCAAGTTTGGATCCGTTCCCCACCATCGCTTATGAGGGGAGGCTCCATCATCGTTCGCTGTCGTCGGCCGGCGGTTCACAAGATAATTCGCGCATAAGACCGCGTAATCCCAAAACATGATGGGGAGCCCGCTATCAATAAGCAAACACCGTGCGATGGTCGCTAG
>JAVBJR010000539.1:0-3694 GCA_031546965.1 Dysgonomonas sp. | reverse complement strand
CCGATTTGAGGGGGGAGATGTAACGGTCGCGGATCGCCTCCCACTACCACCCCCGAGATAATTGGTGTAATTGGGGCGTTTAGAGTTTATTTCGGGCACTTTTGGCCAAATCTTAACAAAAGACAGGATGTTGTGTCGATGGCCAGCCGGCCATCTGGACCTCGATGGCCTCATTGCTGGTGGCGCCCTCTACCTTTTGGCCATAGGTCCGAGTTCGGACAGTGGTCCAATTGGTAAAAGAGGCGTGTCTCCCCCGCAAAGGACCATCGAGGCCCATTGGTTTAATAATTACCAAAGGCGGAGTTTTGGGGGGTTTAAAAGCGCTTGCGGAGCGGATTTTCGCTCTCTTGAAAATGATGTATCTTGAGTAAAAGTGTCGCCGAAGTTTATGGAAAAGTTTTCCCCAACGTTTGTTTGCCGAAGTTCGTCGAGAATTGTGGATTTAATAAAAGTGGAATTATTATTTCCGAAGTGTTTTTCTTTAGTGACGAGTTTGTCACAAAAGTGGGGGCCCGTCCGGGATCCCTTTTAAATAGGGGATCTCCACCTTGGACCTACAAAAAAGTAAGTCTAGTTAAGTCGCCGTTTTAGTTTTCGAGTTTTTGAGTTTTCCGAGTTTTCAAACGTTTCCGAGTGCTAAAATACTACCGTGGGAACTATGGCGGACGAGAGAAATAGTTCGAGTTCCCCTGCACCTTCCCAAAGGGCCGCTAGAGCCGAAGCGCGGGAACGCGCGACGGCCGCCGCTCGCAAAAAAGATTGGGCCGCGCATGCGACCGTTTGGGACGCCGTCTCGGGGCCGTCTGGCTCGCGCACGGCGATTGTAAACACGGCTGGGAGCGGGAAACGGAGTGCGCTCGTAGAAAATGACGATGATCGCCGATCCGAACGATCCGGAGTGTCCTCGCGATCGGTGATGCCTCGGGTTGCGAATGTGATCGCGCCCCTGGTGGCAGAAAATGGAAACTCGCGTGTAATTGGCGAAAGGGCTCTTAGGTCGCGCTCCGTACATTCTGGAGTGTCGTCTGCTAGGCCAAGTAAGCCTAATTCAGGTCGGAGTGCTTCTGTAGCCCCTTCCTTGAACAATTTGAATGATTTGAGTGAAATAAATGGAATGGGAAGTGTTGGTGAGCGAGTGCGGAGCCGAGGTCTTTCCGAACATGGAATTCCTCCCCGTGCTTAGCTTCCACCTGATAATTTTGATATTTTGGATGAGAGCATTGTTGCAGGGTCCATAAACTTACCCCAACTGAGTTCCACTCAGATGAGTTCAGCATCTGTGGGTTCCAATAGGGTGAGTAGACCGGCGACAAGGGCACCATTGACCGCGCAGAGTTTGGCGCAACTTTTAGGACTGCAAGGAGAGGTTCGCACACCTGAACTCTTTGCCAAGGTTCATGAACTCTGCAGACGTCCTGCAGAAGCTGCTGCAGAAGAGGTTGCGGAGGAACCTTTCATCTTTACAAGACCAAGGACCCCAGAGCCTCAACATGAGCCGTTGAGAACATACTCTTTGCGCGAGTTCGCTCCCGAGGGTACGCACCACGGTAGGATTAATAAAGATATGCAGTTACCTTCCCATAGGGGTGTTGGTGGAAAATACATTGAGGACTTCCTGACTGCGCTGAGGGAATATGGAGTTTCCTGCGGGTTCAGCGAGTCTGATTTTATGACGTCAGTGGATCCAACAGCGCTGCGAGGTGAAGCCAAGATGTGGTGGGACTTTAAGAGGGGTTTCCAACGTTGGGACCAGTTTAAAGCTGCGTTCAGCACCCGTTTTCTACCAGAGGACTACAGGGACACCCTCCTCAGAGAACTCAATCTTCGCACCCAGGGAGATGAGGAAACTCTGACCACTTTTATCTACGCTATTACTGCTTATTTCAGACGCATTTTACCTGGCGCTACGGATGCAGAAATTATTTCCAAGGTTAGGAATCAAGCTCATCCACGGTATAAGACTCTGCTAGCGGGTACGCGGTTCTACACTTTGGCTGATTTGGAGGAAGCAGCTCCGGGACTGGATGCTACGCTACTCGCCTTAAATAGGTATGTCGCACCTCCACCAGCGAGCGAGTTGTTGGACCCCGCTGTAGGTTACAACCCACCGAGGAAAGCTGCATCGGTGCAAGATAGAAACCGTCAGCAGAAAAGTGACCGAAGTCGTGGACGAGACCGAAGTCAACGACGAGACCGCGATAGGAGTCAAGGTCGCAGTCAAGGTCAGAATCGACCCCAACAACACCAAGACCGCCGGCCGTCCAATCAGCAGCAACCAGCTGCTAGAGGATCTTCGAGACCACCCTACGTAAGGCACAATAACGGTAGACCCAATTCCCAACAGGTACAGGTCACCGGAGGTAACGCAGAGCCGATTAAGACCACTGCTGCTGCTCCGAGCACCGGAAGCACCACGGCCCCTGCTGCGACTGGAGCGATTCCTAAGGTTGCTGCGGAGCCCAGGAGGTTTAATTGTTATTACTGCGGAGAGGAAGGGCACTACGCCAATGTATGCCCTAAGAGGGTACCAAAAAACTAGACTCGCCGGCAGCCCCTACCACCGAGGGTTGCGGCCAGGTCTTTGCTTCGGAACCTGGACCATCTGAGGAACCCTGCAAGGACTTAGCGGTGGACTGTTTGAAGGAAGCCAAGAGGACAGCATACCGAGGATTCTTCGGCCGATTGTCTGAGGACAAGGTACCCTTAATGAATATTGTTTTAGCAGGCAAACCCGTGCAGGCCCTCACCGATCTCGGAGCCTCGGGTTGCATCATCGATTTAGAGATGTGCAGGATGTTGCCAGACATCATTATTGACACAACGAGAGCCATAAGGATGCAGTTAGTCGCTGGCGAGACGATGGCCTTTGGCGAGACCATAATCAACTTAAAGTGGGCCGGTGGATGGGTCGTCCAAAACTTCGTAGTGGTGTCCTGCGCCAATCAAACGGTAATACTTGGGAGAGACTTCATGCGAGGAGCCGCCCTCATTCTGGACGTAGAGAAAGGTATGTGGACCTCTCGGAAGGTCCCAGGAGTTGTAACACCCTACGAAGCCCCTATGCGAGTTTTTTCAGCACGAGTAATTGAGATGGACGAGTGGCGTGGACTAGTGGATATCTCCGACTGTACGGCTGTGCACAAGCCTTTGCTGTTGGGACTGCTTGAACACTACCTCGACCTGTTCAAGTTCAAACCTGGAGGAGCCATAGGTTTTTTCGCCACAGGATTCGCACCATCGACCACACTCCTGCTTGTTCAGCTTTCAGGCCTGAAAATGCTGCCAAGAGGAGACTGGTCGCTCAACACATTGCTGACTACCTAAAATGCGGAGCTATCGAGCGCTCTTGCTCCGCGTGGAGGTCGTCGCCAGTGGTGGTGCCAAAACCTGATGGGACTTCAAGATTCTGCATAGATTGCCGGAAGGTCAACGAACTCACCATCCCTGATAGCTACCCAATGCAGAATATCGAGGACATCCTCTCGCGACTGGGTAAAGCTGAATGGTTTACATTGTTAGATTTGGAGAAGGGGTTTTTTCAGATTCCTCTAGCTCCAGAAGACCGGGAGAAAACAGCATTCTCCACACACAAGGGCCTCTTCCAATTTACGGTAATGCCTTTCGGACTCCGCAACGCGCCGGCCACGTTCCAGCAATTTATGGATGCAGTACTGGGAGATGCTGCAAGGAAGTG
>JAVBJR010001297.1:0-5368 GCA_031546965.1 Dysgonomonas sp. | reverse complement strand
TCAATTTTCAGAGAATGGAAATCGAATAACATAATATTCCTTGGATATTCTAGGGCCACCTGAAAGTGACGAGTTTTATTTCTAATAACGAGGAAATGAGAAACTGAGAAGCGTTTTATAACTCACTAATTACACCAAGAGTGGATGTGATTACAATTAGCTGATTTGAATGCATGTGCTGGGTAGCAACAGAAATATCAGTTTTCATACGAGAACGGCGGCGGCCATTAAGTTACCGAAAACGTTTGAATTTGCATAGGCAACACGCATTTCTGCGTCATTCCGACAGCAAACTTACCGATTTTGCGACCAAAAGCTTTCCTGCATTGTTAACCACAGTTGGTGTAAATATGGGTTAAATCCGTACAGTATTTTTTCGAAATCGCGAAAATTCGGATGAAATCGTCTGCTTGAGACGAGAATAATCTGTTGGAACATACCAGACATGACTACCCGATCATAAATTACAACAGTGCGACGTCACAATGTCTGCAACAACGGAACTACAACATTTCTGGTAAGAATCTAGCTTAAAAGAAATTCGCAAGGGCTAATTCAGGGTTCATACTCATTTTTACTCATCAAATTCCCTGACTTTTCCCTGACTATAGGCTTGTAGATCGTAGCCGTAGCGCCTCCTGCTGAAGGGTTGGGAAGTAATTGTCATGTATTGGTTTTGGTGCGCTTGGTCACAAAACCGGTTTTCTCAGTAAATAACGTTTTTTTTTTTTGAAAAACACCCGTGAATATAAACGAACCGCAGCGTGTCAATACATATTTAGAACTAGTTTTGGTTACGTTAGGTTAATTATTTTGGTCTCGGCAACTTATAACGCACTTGTTGCTGGAGTTAATACGTCATAAGTTACCGAAAAACTAATTAACCTATAATAACCAAAACTAGTTTGAAATACGTTTTGACACGCTGTGGTTCTTTTATGTTCACGGCTGTTTTTCGAAAAAACCGTTATTTAACCGAATAAACCGGTTTTGTGGCCAAACGGTTTTGGCCAAACTCACTGCTTGGTGAGCGAGTGTAAAACTATGGTAAAACATATAGTTCGATCTGATTATACTAGCTTATTTATTAATAAATAATTATTGTAGGAGAAAATATAGCATAACTAGCATTTGTAAGAACAAAAACGTGTTAAGGAACATTAAGCACACCCTAATAATAAAATAATAGCGCTTGATCGAGCCAGGAAAGAAAAAGTAAAGTGAACTTCCCGTATTTAACATACGCGTCGCGCATTTTCGATACCTAACAATTTTTTCCACGGACCGCTGCAAGGTGGCGCTGTGTGTCTGCCACATAGCGAAAAGAAATGTCTCATAGAAATGCGAACAGCTAGAAAACCGTTCAAAATCGGCCAATAGGTCATAGGACCTTTTGCGTTTAGAACGGTGCGATACATAATATCCGTTGGTTAAATAACTGAAAATAGTTAATTTGGTTATTTGTAGCGCCATCTGTGGTGCAACGGGCGAACTATTTATTTCTTCAATTTTGAGTGCCTTATAGAAATGCTAATAGCTAGAAAACCGTTCAAAATCGGCCAATAGGCCATAGGACCTTTTGTGTTTAGAACGGGGCGATACGTAATATCCATTCGTTAAATAAGTTTAAATAGTTAATAGTTAATTTGTTTATTATTAAAAATTTTGCAAACTATATTTATTAAATAAATGGGAATAGTCCATTTATTTTGCGAAGTATTTATTAATTTCGTGTTGACCCAGAATATCGAGGAAACTGCAACCAATTTCAACAAATGACATGCACCGAAACGGCCGTGCACCGAAACGGCCGTGCACCGAACCGAACAACACCGAACCGGCCTGCACCGAAACGCCCAACACCGAAACGACCGTGCACCGAACAGTCCAACACCGAAACAGCAACACCGAATCGGCGACACCGAAAAGTCCTGTTCCCTTTTGGAACTACGCCCGCTTCGAATTTTCTTTTGCGCCGTATTCTGGCAAATCGCGCCAAAAATGACTAATCCATTAAAAATTGGTTGCAATCCAACTTCATTTTTGTTCAATCAACTTCAAAACATGCTATTTATCAGTATTTTAGCGAAAATACCAGTTCTGAATTTACGCTCGACGCAGTGTGCAACTATCTTGCATGAGAGAAATCGCCGCGCAAAATATCAGGGTTAACGTCATTGGCAATATTGCGGCGCAATACGTTGCGCTGCAAGTTTCGTTCTTCTGCTGCCGTTTTAGCGATAGAGCAATTTCAATTGTACCGCCGGCGGAGACATTCACGGCAATTCGCCGTACAGCAGAACGACGCCGGCAATGCGTCGACGGCAATGCGGTGACGGCAATTCGTCGCGCACCCTGCCGGCGTCGTTCTGCCGTACGGCGAATTGCCGTGAATGTCTCCGCCGGCGGTACAATTGAACGCCCAGGATTCGTGCTAACGGACGCCATGACGCCGGCTTAAGTTTATTTGTTCTTGGGGGGGCTTCGCCCCCGACCCCCCTAAGACCGGGGGCTCGGGCCCCGCACACCCCTGACCTGACCTAACCTAAATAAACAAAAAAGCAACATGGAATAGTGTTTTTCTTGAGTTTTCGTTAGGGGGTGTATGATCTGCCGGCTGAACGTCGCTAACGGCACAATGGCCGCCGGCACAATTACAACGTAACCGCCGGCACAACGGCTTGTACAGCAGAACGACGCCGGCAATGCATCGACGGCAATGCGGCGACGGCAATGAGTCCCGTCCCACGCCGGCAATGCGTCGACGGCAATGCGGTGACGGCAATTTGTCGCGCACCCTGTTTTTAGATGAAAACGGCCAGTAAAACCAAGTAAAACGTAAGAAACTGATCCTCTATTAATGTCATCTCTAAGTTAGGAATATGTTTTCGTATTATTTATTGTTTCGTAATTTATTTTTCGTGTCGAGAATATTCATACTGGATGACTAAATAAATTACTAAATTAAACAAAAACAAGATTTCCATTTCTCAGAATTTATTTATTTCTCGTTTTTGAATTCTCGTCCGAAAAAATTCAAAGTGTCTAATGCAGAAATCAAAGATAAATTTATTCAAACTAATTAATTTAAATTCTATTTTATGGGTGTTAATTACCTTTCGAATATTGTAAACTTTTTAAATAAAAATGACATCACAAATAGAAAACTCTTAAAATGATATGCATTCTGGGGGATTATACATTTGAATAAATTGGTAATTTCGCAAATAAATATACCCTACCCTACCCTACCCTAAGATAGGAAACGCATTCAAAATCGTTTATAGTCAACTTGGACCATGGATACCCAAGAGAAAAAGTTTTGCACAATTATGTACAAAATTCATTCCATTTTGTGCACAAAATCTTGTACACAATACTATATACAAGATTGTTAATAAAAAGACTCCAATTTTGTGCACAACATTTTTGTGCACAAAATGGAATGAATTGTCTGCACAATTGTGCACAAAATAAAAGGGTTCAATTTGGTGCACAAAATATTGTGCGAATTGAAATTAATTGTGCAAAACTTTTTCTCCTGGGTAGTGGTTGACTGTAAACGTAGTACCTTTTAAGCGTACTTCCGCTGCAATGAACTTTGCATAAAATTTGACTGTATCAGAAATTAATCTAGAAATAAGTTTGGATAATATTTCTTTAATTTGACTGTGGGGTTTTCAGGGAGTTCATTTGCAACAAACTCGCCCATGACGTCATGTGAAATCACGTGAAATCCTAGGGAAATCCTGTGAAATCATTTGGTAAGGAAATGATGTGTACGCTTTTTCACACAGTGAATCACCCCAAGGTCATTAGAGGGACAAGGTTGGCTCATGCAACACTTCCCCCGCAAGAAATTGCATGCAACATACGTCCCCGGCGATCACTGCTGTAATGCAAGCATGCAAATTACATGTCCTGGGGCGCCTATTGTACGCTCTGGTCGCCGGTGACGTCAGGCAGAAAGTTGCATGAGCCAACCTTGTCCCTCTAATGACCTTGGAATCACCCCTCGTATTGACATATCATAAGTTTATCGTTAGTGTATCGAACATGTATTGACGTATATTCAGTGTATCGAACATGTATTGACGTATCGTCAGTGTATCGAACATGTATTGACGTATCGTCAGTGTATCGTTAGTGCAAGGACACAATAGGCAGTTAGAGCAGCCCGCCCGTAAACGTCGCCGTATCCCGTATGACGTCACTACACATGCGCATAATTGTGAGAATAGCATATGTGAAGATTGCCAGATCACAAATATGCGGACGTGTAGTGACGTCATATGGGATACGGTGACGTTTACGGGCGGGCTGCTCTAACTGCCTATTATACTGTATCAGGACTAGGCACGACCCCACATTTCTGATGAAGTAGGCGTGTTCGCCACACGCTGTGAATCATGGGATACGAAGTGTTCACAGAGGTCTTCACACTGTACCGATATCCGGATACAATACAGTCCGGTACAGACAAAGAAGTACCAATATCGACCGATATTAAGCTTATACGTATCGGACATATTAGATCTAGTGCACGGATGTACCGAATGTCATGTACATGTTTGCATGTTGACATCCAGCCAAGGACGTTTTGATCGAGCCAAACAGAGTCCAAACAGCCCAACTAATGTTTGGATGCAAGTGCTCAGCATACGTAGGGCAAGTATACATGTATTTCGTGATAATTGCACAATTTGGTAAAGATCGGATTAGGCCTATAAAAATATTTTAACATGTCAGCAATTTTTGTGTCCTTGCTGCAATCAATGACACAGTATATTGCGTCCCTGGTGCAATTATAATCAAGGAAATAAGCATTCCGTTGGCATGCCTAGAGCCTAAAGTTAACTGTAAAACTCTTTATAAAGCTGTTGTAGCAAAATATATGTAAAACTAGGTACAAGAATTGTGTGCATGCTATACTTAGGCAAAGGGCCTTCAGTGCCTGTTTTATGATCATGTTTACATCCTAACTGTGTGCATGTTCGGAGTATTTTTGTCACTTTCTGCCTGCATCTAGAAACTTCTAGAACCTTCTAGAGCCCAAAATGGCGGCTTCCGCCCACAAGGTTATATAAAGGTATTCAGTTGAGTTGCTAGAGCTCTACCTATGTGTACGAGCTCCCATGTTGGATTAAAATTACAAGTAGACAACCTACATCAGTGTTACCTCTTATTTCTTTATATTGTGGATTTGCAATGCTACATGGTGCCCCGGGTGAGGAACACCAATCAGTAGATTAATACAGTTAGTAAGGTAAACAACATTGACACCTCAACTCAAAAAACGCTGCAGGCTAGTGAAAGAGAAGTGAGACTTCTACAACGAAACCGTGCAGCAGAAAACACAACTGAAGAT
>JAVBJR010000797.1:0-9770 GCA_031546965.1 Dysgonomonas sp. | reverse complement strand
GGAACATACACTACCTTTTTGGTTTCAAAGAATTCTTCTTCAAAGAAATCTTTAAGATCGTCTACTTCTGCATATTTTTTAAACGGGTGAATCTCTCCTTCGAGTTCTCCTCCTTTCAAGCAAATAAGACCATTTGGCAGTGGGTTTTTCTGCTCGTGTGATACGTTTTTGCGGATTATCGTTATTAAATCGCCTAACGGCATTACTGCACGGCTCACGACAAAGTCGAATTTACCTTTTTCTTCCTCCGCCCTGCAATGTCTGAAACTAATATTCGTCAAACCAATTGCAGCAGATACTTCGGTTGCAACTTTGATTTTTTTGCCGATACTATCGACTAATAAAAACTCGCAATCGGGAAAAAGTATTGCCAACGGTACTCCGGGAAAACCTCCTCCTGTACCAACGTCTAAGATACGGCTGCCTGTGCTGAAATTCATTACTTTGGCAATTCCCAACGAATGAAGAACATGGTGTATGTATAAATTTTCGATGTCCTTTCTAGAGATTACATTTATCTTAGAATTCCAATCTAAATAGAGGTCATACAATGCTCCAAATTGTTGTTTCTGTTGCTCGGTAAGGGTTGGGAAATATTTTAAAAGTATATCCATCAGTAAGAAATCTAAAAATATTTAGTGACCTTATTTTGCAATAAGTTGCGATATAGGAGAGTCCTCTTTCAGTGCAATATCTATTTCCTTGAATGGGATAAATATCTTGATCACATCAAGTTTATAAGCCGAATATTCTCCTTTGTTGAATATGTAGGTTATACCTTTGCTATCTATTAGGAAGTTGTCGTTGGGAATCATTTCGTCGATACCAAAATACCCTAAATCCTCGAGTTCGCTAATCGATTGAACCTTATTCAATTTAATCAGATAATCTTTGAAGATAGGGGTTAGAAGCTTTTCGTATCCCGGTTTAAAGATATCATCTTCGGCGATTAACTTTCCTGTTTTGAGATTCACCGCATAATTTTCGAGAAACTCGTAAGAACTGGCTCCTCCTTTGTAATTAGACCGCGAAACCTGAAATGTAAGTATTCCCTGCTGATTAAATATAATCTGATCGGATACTGTTTCATAATAAGAGAAAAACTCCTCTCTGTCGTCGTGCTCTTCATCGCTGTTTTCGGAGAATGTTTTTACGTCTTCTTTGTAATTTTCGATATATGCTTTCTCATAAGCTGCAATTGCGTCTTTGGCATTTAAGTGTGCATAATTTTCATCAAAAAAGCAAGATACAAAAATGCGTTGCAGCGAATCTAAAATTGCTTTGTCATCATAAGAGACCGGATAAATAAAGTTTAATTTTAAATTACACGAGGGTTGTGTAGAATCGTTTTCGCAGTGATAATTTTGTACAGAACGAATTGTGTCCAATTTAATAACGTTATCGGATGCCGGAGTTTTCTCGGTATTGCAAGAAAACAAAGCCATCGCAATTATACACAATGTTGCTAAATAGATGTGAGTATGTTTCATAAGATTTTTATAGAACTATTTATGTTGCTAAATAGATTTATTTTTTTAATGACATTTTCCAATAAGGTGATTTTCGATTAGCGAAAACAAGAGATCATTCCTTATCTTTTTTCTCCTTTTCATACTCTCTCGATAGCATGAAGGTAGAGTATAAGAGTAATAATGCGGCTATAAGCAGGGGTATAACCCATTCGTTTACACGTTTAAACATCAGATAGGTGCTTATTGCCATAAATACAATACCAAATATTTGGATAGAGAATAAGCGTTTTCCTCTCAAGCTTTTGCCCGGATAAGGGGTCGTGAATGTTACGCCCGCAAAACCAATCACCCCCACAGCCATTATATAGGCAGCAATAATCGGATTGAAAATATACGATATAGCAGCAGCCAAAATAAGTAAGGCAGAGAGTTTAAATATAAAATCTTTAGTTTTGTTCATAAAAGACTGGTCTGTAGATTATTCGATGACAAAAACTTCCTCATTTTCTTTTTTCATCAAATAGTTTTCTCTGGCAAATTTCTCAATGTTGTCTTTGTCAGAACGTAATTCATTTAATTTACGTTTGTCGGTTTCGGATTTCTCTTTATAATATTCGATTTGGGTTTTTAAGTCCCCAATTTCTAAATCATAGCTGAAACGAGAGAAAATATTACTATCCCCAATAAGAAAACAGCATACAAGCAGAACGACAATAATAGCCAACTGTATTTTGCTGAATTTTAGTAGTATATATCTTCCTATTCTTTTTAATTGTTCCATATCTCAATGATTTGAAAAGCCAAGATTGTACAAATATAAAGATATTTAATCATATGATCGGCAAAAAGGTGTATTTTTGTATAAGAGAAAAGTATAAGTTTGCATATAAGAATTTGAACCTATGGCATCTATGGAAGATATAAATAAATCGGCGATTTTAGTATCTAAATATAAATCGTATTTGTTGTTGGAGAAAGCCCTTTCACCCAACTCCATAGAGGCGTATCTTGATGATTTGGCAAAGCTGCTCCGCTATTTTGAAACCGAAAACTTGAAGTTGCAAGAAATCCGTTTAGAGGATCTTCAACAATTTGTTACCCAATTATACGATTTGGGTATTAATGCCCGTTCTGTTGCCCGAATACTGTCGGGGGTGAGATCGTTCTTCAATTTTCTCATTTTAGACGGCTATATACAGAACGATCCTGCCGAATTACTGGAAACTCCCCAAATAGGCTTAAAGTTGCCTGTGGTTTTAAGCCTTCAAGAGATAGAAAATATTATATCAATAATAGACCTTTCGACTAAAGAAGGGCAACGTAATCGAGCTATTATTGAGGTGTTATATAGTTGCGGTTTGCGTATCTCGGAATTGACGAACCTTAAATTTTCAGATTTATTTCTCGATGATGGTTTTATTAGGGTCGAAGGGAAAGGCAGCAAACAACGTCTAGTTCCCATATCGTCTACTGCAATTAAAGAAATAAACAATTATCTGCTCGATCGGAAACTTATCGATATAAAGAAAGGGTCGGAAAATATGGTTTTTCTTAGTAAAAGAGGCACGCCTATATCACGCATTATGGTATTCCATTTTATTAAACAGTATGCCGAGTTGGCTGGAGTGAAAAAGAATATCAGTCCGCATACGTTCCGTCATTCGTTTGCCACCCATTTATTGGAGGGTGGTGCAAATATTAGGGCTATACAGCAAATGTTGGGACACGAAAAAATAACCACCACCGAAATTTATACACACATGGATCGGGAGTATCTTCGTCAGGAAATAATTGAACACCATCCGAGAAATATAGATAAGCGTTAACCATTCATATATTTAAGCTATACATTATTTACTGCCATAAAGTTTATTTATTGTCAAAACAATAGGATTAGATTATATCCGTTATTATATTTACTAAATGAACAAGAGATCTGAAACCATATAAACACATAGATTAATGATTAAGAAATATAAATCGCATCCTTGGCATGGTATCTCTTTGGGCAATCAAGCTCCCGAAGTGGTAAGAACGTTCATCGAAATTGTCCCAACAGATACAGTTAAGTATGAGGTAGATAAAGAGACGGGGTATTTGTGTATAGACCGTCCTCAAAAATATTCGAATATTATACCTGCTTTGTATGGATTTTTACCGCAGACCATAAGTGGATCGCGTGTGGCAGAATTGAGTAATCAGAGACTTGATAGAACTGATATTGTTGGGGATAACGACCCGATAGATATTTGTGTACTCACCGAAAAAGATATTACCCATGGAGATATAATCGTAAATGCTCGTCCGATAGGAGGCTTTCGATTGATAGATCATGGACAGGCTGATGATAAGCTGATTGCGGTTCTCGATAATGATGCTATCTATAGTTCGTATCGAGACATTAGTGATGTGCCTTTTGCCGTTATAGATCGGTTGAAGCATTATTTTACTACTTATAAGGATATACCCGGTGACAGTGAGCGGAAATGTATCTTAACTCATGTGTATGATGTAGAGGTTGCACAGGAGGTTATCAGACGTTCGATAGAAGATTATAATGAATATTTTGATGTATGTAGGGTTTAGCCAGATAAAGCATGAAACATAACAAAAAAATCCCCTCTTAAGTTTCTAAGAGGGGATTTTTTATATTAAGAATTGCTTCTTATTTTTTGCGTTGTACACGTTTGAAACCATATACAGCTTTGTCGCCCAATTCTTCTTCGATACGAAGTAGTTGGTTGTATTTAGCCATACGGTCTGAACGGCTCAATGAACCTGTTTTGATTTGTCCCGAGTTAGTTGCAACTGCGATGTCAGCAATTGTAGCATCTTCAGTTTCTCCCGAACGGTGAGAAGTTACCGAAGTGTAACCTGCACGGTGAGCCATTTCGATAGCATCTAATGTTTCGGTCAAAGAACCGATTTGGTTTACTTTGATAAGGATTGAGTTAGCACAACCAAGTTCGATACCTTTTTTCAAGAAATCAACATTAGTTACAAATAAATCATCACCTACCAATTGGATTTTGTCTCCCAATTTGTCGGTAAGAGCTTTCCATCCATCCCAGTCGTTTTCGTCCATACCGTCTTCGATAGAATCGATAGGGTATTTAGCAGCCAAACTTGCAAGAAACTCAACTTGTTCGGCAGAAGTACGTTTTGCACCGTTTGCACCTTCAAATTTAGAATAATCGTAAACTTTAGCAGTTTTATCGAAGAATTCAGAAGCAGCACAGTCAAGACCGATAGTTACGTCTTTAGCAGGCTCATATCCTGCAGCTTTGATAGCTTTGATGATAGAATCAAGAGCATCTTCAGTACCGTTCAATTTTGGAGCGAAACCACCTTCATCACCAACAGCAGTACTTAGATTTCTGCTTTTGAATTCTTTTGCAAGAGCGTGGAAAATTTCAGCACCCATTCTCAAACCTTCTTTGAATGAGGTTGCACCAACCGGACGAATCATAAACTCTTGGAATGCAATAGGAGCATCAGAGTGAGATCCACCGTTGATGATGTTCATCATAGGTACAGGAAGAGTATATGTATTAGTACCACCAATATAACGGTACAATGGAATATCTAGAGCATTGGCAGCAGCTTTAGCAACAGCTAAAGAAACACCAAGAATAGCGTTAGCACCTAATTTAGATTTAGTAGGAGTTCCGTCAAGGGCGATCATTTTAAGGTCGATACCTCTTTGATCTAAAGCACAATCTCCAACAAGTGCAGGGGCGATAACTGTGTTTACGTTTACTACAGCTTTTTGTACACCTTTACCTAAGTATCTTTTTTTGTCTCCATCACGAAGTTCAAGAGCCTCATGCTCACCTGTAGATGCTCCCGAAGGCACAGCAGCACGACCAAATGCTCCACATTCTAGTGTTACGTCTACTTCTATTGTTGGATTTCCTCTTGAATCCAAGATTTCACGTCCGAAAATACGTTCGATTCTCATGTTTGTCTATTTTAATTTGAATAAATAATATGTTCTATTTTTTTATTTTCATCTTTGGCTAACAAAAATACTTCTTTTTTTCGTTTATTGAAATACTTTTGTGATGTAAAATTCGTATCAGATTAAGTAACTGTTTAAATTTGAAAATAAGTATCAAAATAGTGGCGTGTAGAGCGTATAATTATATGACTGATCAAACAAATGGGTGAATTCCCCCCCCACAAACTTCCCTTATGACAGGAAAGATATAAATAAAATAAATCGCTTATATTACGCTTTGTAGTAGGTTTTTGTCATTTACAAATAATTATTTTAGAAATGAGACAGCAACACTATATTTCTTTTTATAACTTGTAGCACCAATTTTGCATTTTTTGGATGTATCTAATACATCAAGTTGAATAAAGACTAAAGCTATTACAATAATAAAATGAGAAAAATTTACGAACAATTTGTAGCTCGTGAGAAGCTGCTAAATAAGCAGTACGACGAAGCATACTATAAAAAACAGCATCTTAGGGGGAAATTGACTGCCCGAGAACGCATACTCCTATTATTTGATGAAGGAACATTCGAAGAAACTGATGCCTATATACCACCGGTGGGTGGTGGTTCTTTCGGAAAAACGGTAAATGCCTTCGGCGACGGTGTAATTACCGGATTCGGTTCGGTAAACGGACGTTTAGTGTATGCCTTTTCTCAGGATTTCAATGTACTGGGAGGTTCTTTGGGTATAGCCCATGCCGCCAAAATTGTAAAGATACAAGACATGGCTCTCAAGACGGGAGCACCCGTTGTGGGGCTTATCGATTCGGGTGGTGCTCGTATTCAAGAAGGTGTAAGCAGTTTGAACGGTTATGCCGATATTTTTAAACGGAATGTAATGTCATCGGGGGTAATCCCACAGATTTCTGTAATAATGGGACCTGCTGCCGGTGGTGCAGTATACTCTCCTGCTCTTACCGATTTTATTTTTATGACAGCCGATACCAGTTATATGTTTGTAACAGGACCGAATGTAGTAAAGGAAGTTTTGAATGAAACTGTATCTACCGAAGATTTAGGAGGTGCATCTGTTCACGGAACAAAATCGGGTGTTGCCGATTTTGTGTATAATGACGATGCAAATACCATTTTAGGAGTAAAGAAGCTTTTGTCTTATTTACCCTCCAACAATATGGAAAATCCTCCGCTGATACAGTCGGAAGACCCGATCAGTAGGGTAGAGGAGAGCTTGAGAAACATCGTACCCGATGATCCCGATAAACCGTATGATGTAAAAGATATTGTAAGGTTGATAGTAGACAAAGGCGATTTTTTGGAAGTTGCCGAAAATCATGCAGCCAATATATTTACGGCATTTGCCCGTTTAGACGGTCAGGTGGTGGGCATTGTAGCCAATCAACCCAAGGTGATGGCAGGCACGTTAGACATTGATTCTTCCATAAAAGCGGCTCGCTTTATAAATATCTGCGATTCGTTTAATATACCTATTATTACATTGGAGGATGTTCCCGGATTCTTACCCGGAACCGATCAGGAGCATGACGGTATCATCCGTCACGGAGCAAAACTATTGTATGCTTATACCTATGCTACAGTACCCAAGATAACTGTTATCCTGCGTAAAGCCTACGGAGGTGCATATATTGTAATGAATAGCAAGGGAATAGGTGGCGATTTCAGCTTCGCATGGCCCACTGCCGAAATAGCCGTAATGGGACCCGACGGAGCCATTGCAATCCTTTACCGAAAAGAATTAGATCAATCGGAAAATCTGGCTGTACTCAAAAAAGAACTGACTCATAAATACCGCGAAGAAGTTACTAATCCTTACATTGCCGACGAAAAAGGCTTTGTAGATGAGGTTATTGATCCGGCTCTCACTCGCCACAAAATAATACGATCTTTAAAAACTCTCGAAAGAAAGACCGAGTACAAACCAAAACGCAAACATGGCAATATGCCATTGTAGTTACAAGTTACACGTAGAGACGCAATGCTTGCGTCCAAATAAGATATAGTTGAATAATCTTTCCAAACTCCCTCTCCTTTGGGGAGGGTTGGGGTGAGGTGATAATATACAAAGATGAAACAAAAGAACAAGATAAAATCAATATTAATAGCCAATCGAGGCGAAATAGCTATCCGCATTGCAAAGACAGCTAAGGCGATGGGGATCACAGCGGTGGGTATCCGTACCTTGAAAGAACCCAATGCCCTTTATTTGTCGGCAGTAGATAAGGTGGTCGATTTTCCCGATATAGATAATGGAGGTATCCCCGAATTTTTGGATATAGAATCGTTGGTTCTCTTAGCCAAGAGAAATCATATAGATGCTATTCATCCCGGATATGGTTATTTGTCGGAAAATGCACAGTTTGCAACCCGTTGTACCGAAGAAGGCATTGTATTTATAGGTCCTTCACCTCGTATTATTCAGAATATGGGTGATAAGGTGATTGCCAAAGAAATAGCAGCCAAGAACAATGTACCCATGTTGGGTGGTAGCAACGGAAGTGTTGATACTTTAGAAGACGCTTTAGATGTTGCCGAAAAGATAGGATTTCCACTTATCATCAAAGCCTCTGCAGGAGGAGGCGGTCGAGGTATGCGTGTGGTGTATAAGAAATCGGAAATAAAGCAGATGTACTTTTCAGCATCGTCCGAAGCACAAAATGCGTTTAATAATCCGTCGGTATTTATAGAACGCTTTTTGGAGAATCCCAAGCATATCGAATTTCAGATAGTGGGCGATTCTCACGGAAATGTAATTCATTTAGGTGAACGTGAGTGTTCGGTACAACGTAAACATCAAAAGTTATTGGAGGAAGCTCCATCTCCTGCTCTTTCCGAAGAACTCCGCCAGAAAATGGCAACTGCTGCCGTTTCTCTTGCTAAAGGTGCAGGATATACCAGTCTAGGAACGGTTGAATTTCTGCTCGATAAGCAAGGCAATTTCTTCTTTATGGAGATGAATACTCGTGTACAGGTCGAACATCCTGTAACAGAAATGATAACAGGTCTCGATTTGATTGAATTACAGATACGTATAGCCAATGGCGAGAAATTGCCGATCACTCAAGAGGATGTGAAGCTAAATGGTTGGGCTATAGAATGCCGCATCAATGCCGAAGATGTGCAATCAGGATTTTCGCCCTGCATCGGAATCATCAAGGGATTAAGAACTCCCGAAGGCGAAGGTGTAAGGGTAGACAAAGGAGTTGTAGCCGGGTCAGAAATTACTCCCTATTTCGATTCGATGGTTGCCAAATTGATTGTACATGCCAAAGACCGCCCTACAGTTATCGAAAAGACTTTGAAGGCTTTGAACGATTTTCATATCAAAGGAATCAAAACAACAATTCCCTTTTGTAAAGCGGTTTTGAATAATGATGTTTTTAAAGGTGGAAGTTTCGATACTTCATTTATCGAGAAAGATATGGAATCACTTGTTTATCACGAAAAAGATGAGGCGTTGTTTGCTGCCTTATTAGCTATATCTAATTACCGCAAAGAAAACGAGCCTATCAAAGAAGAAACACAAGTATTGGATACATGGTCTTTGAGAAACAGAATTAATAATATGTAAGGTTGCTGTTTTGTCTGTAGGGGCGAATTGCATTCGCCCGATATTAACAGGATAACAATTCTAAACTACTAAACAAATGAACAAACAAAATATACATCAAAAACAATTAGTCGCTCTTGATTTGGATAATTCCAATGAGTATGAGTTTCAGATTGGTGAGGATAAGAAATATACATTCGGCGATACGGAACTAAAGGCATATATAGAAGAAACTTCGGACGGATTTACTTTTATGAATGTCAATGGCGTAAGTTACCCTGTGGAAATAGTTGCTCAAAAGCAAAACGAATATGAGATACTTATTAATGGTATCAGCTATTGCTTTTCGGTGGAAACACCTTTCTCTTTGCAACGACGAAAGATATTAAGCTCGAAGGCTAGCGAATCGAGTACCATATTACTTAAAGCACCGATGCCCGGTAAAATACTGGATGTATTGGTTAAAACAGGCGATACTGTAAAAGCCGGAGACACGTTAGTGATCCTAGAAGCCATGAAAATGCAGAATGCTATCTTGGCAAGTACAAAAGCTATTGTGAAGAAGGTAGTTGTAAAAGTAGGTGATACCACCAGTAAAAGTGATCTGCTGATAGAATTAGAGAAAGATAATTAAGAAAGCCCACCAGCCTGCCGAAAAGGGAGGCTGGGTGAGGTACATTTCTTACTTTTTCAAGCTTTGAATAGTTTCTTCTATTGTCTTAATCTTACTTTCGGCATCAGCTTGTTTTTTGCGTTCGGCATCTAC
>JAVBJR010001257.1:0-3246 GCA_031546965.1 Dysgonomonas sp. | reverse complement strand
CCTTGTGCTCCCTAGCGACGAAGACCTCAAGGACTTCACCAAGAATCTGTCTGCATGCCTCACTAAGGTATACCTTTTTGTAAAAGAGAACCAAGCCAAGGCCTCTGCAGGACAGAAGAAGAATTATGACAAGAAACGCAGTGTACAGCAGTACAAAGTTGGAGACATGGTCTCACGCAACAGACATGTACTGTCGGACGTCTCTAAACAGTTTTCGGCCAAGCTGGCACACCTTCAAGAGGGACCTTATGATTAAGGTGCTCTCTGACGTGGTTGTGCAGCTGGCTGATGAGGAGACTGGAAGAGTGTTCGATCTAGTTAGTGTCTGCCAGTTGATGCCATTTGTGGAACCTGTTTTTCCCGGGTTACCAGTGGTTCCTCCAAGAAAACTGGCGCGTGGTCGACCTGAACAGCTCCAGAAGTACAACCTGCGACAGAAGTAGACATGAATATTTGGCGTAGGACTGACGAAATGTTGGAAAAGACCTCCTGTGAGTATTGCAGGAGTTGGTCATCATCAGGAAATTGGAGTTTCCTGGTTGCTGTCAGCGGAAGGGAAGTCCCTTGGTGACGTCGGAATGTTTTGCATTGGAGAACGTTGACCCCAACGAAGAGCAAGCTGCGAAAAGTTGCAAAGAAACGTTGAAATCCAGGTTGCCAGAGGGCAAAAGTGCATAAAACAGATACAGTTACATGTTTTCCTGTTGATTTGCGTGCCTTTTCGGTGGTAAAAAATGCTGAAAAACAGCGCTGTAGCGAAGTCTCGATGTTCGCACTCGCTGTGACGTCACGGTGACGCGGGTGACGTCAGCATCGTGGCGTCGGCCGAAAGTTAGGGTTAAACACGTGTTCACCCTCTACATACAGCTTAAATGGTTTAAGATCGGTTAATTCCGAGATAGCCATTCGAATTATCATCAAAAAGTACTACGAGTTCGACTAGCTGATAATTTTACAGCGAAAATTGCGGCGCGGATGGCTCTTCAAAGTCGTTTTCACCGTAACTACGAATTTGACATTTCTCGTCGCTCAGCAACGGAAATACCGGCTTCGAGCGATGAAAACTTGTCAAATATCAATAAAAATGCACTAACCTGTTGATTTCTAATGGTTTCGATGAGTTTTCGTCGGATTTTTGCGAAAGTTGGCATTTTTGGTTTCAATGTCAGCATCGCTCGGTCGTTGGCTTCAAAAATCGACCATAGGCGTTGCCACTTGTTGCCATTCGTTTCTTCTAGCATTCCTGAGTCTGGGAATGTGTTTATTTCCCTCCAGACGTGTCAGCAAAAGTTTAGGTCCGAGTTACTAATTTTCTACTGATGCCAAATTGAAAATTAGGGAAGCCATTAATTGATGACGTCACGGTTTAAGTTGAAGAAGGGGGTGGTAATTAACCTCTGCGCTCCTTCGACCAATGTTAATCCGCCTGTCATGTGGTTAATGTCAATGCTGCACCAAGGGAACTCTTATTTGCCCATTGCGACGCGCATTGATACGGCCCTTTGTTGACAGTGACAAGCCATTCGAACTTTGGCTGTCACTTAGTGCATACGCATCGTTTTGGTTGGATTCTCCGAGTTTCCGAAAGTTTATTTCTCGAGTTTAATTTGATTTTCTGCTTCCGCGGTGGCACAACGCAATGTGCCTGACCATCGTGGCAGCAAAGGCGAAGATTGTTCTTCGCGACGCCGTGACAACGACGGAGTAAGTGTTTTTCGTCGGTCTTTGTTTTCGAGCGTCGTTTTTTGTCTACAGCCGGCGGCGGTGGTTGATACCATGCGGAAGTTACCAGCGTGGCGACCCCCGACTGCAACGGAATGCAGGCAACTGTTCGTTATTTGTATGAAGTCACCGTCGATTTTCCGGTGATTCGTATGTTAAACAGTGGCATCTGGTGCACTGCAGTTTTCACTGCCTACGTGGGCGTGGTGAAAACTGATGTGTGGCGCCAGCGCACAAAAGCTACATGTTTACAGGTGCTTTCTGCTTAGCATGTGGGCTCTATGGTTGAGTTTCCCACTGCTACCTTTTGGCACAGTAAACATTTCTTCGTTGTGTTTTTAACACATGCTTTAATTATCTTCTTTCAGTGTTTTCGGATTCTGAATGGCGACCTGCGGCGTTGTGACACCACTGGGAAGGAAGAACCGGTCCGGTCGCCAGCGACCGGATAGTATACCCAAGGTGAGGCGGTGGAATTGGTTGGCCGTACTCCGGGCCTGTTTTTTCGAGAACTGGGGACGCCTCGCCTGTTCCACGCTTCCGTGCCATCCGGGTCCGGCGACAACGGGAGGGGAACCCCTAAGGCCGCACCGGTCCTTGGTGAACCGGTGCACAGGTTGGCCTATGGGCCCCTCGTCCGGTCCTGACCCAAGGAGCGGTCGCACCGAAGACGTGACAAGGACCCAAAGGAAGCCGCCACAGGGAATCGCGCGGTAGAGCGGGTGGTGATGCCACCACCGTTGGCTCCCGTCCCAGCTCCTGCGCACCCCGCAAGCACGCCAGCACTCTGTCCCAAAACAAGGGCAACGACGTGGTCTTCGTGGTCACCGCAACGCCCTGCCACTCTCCAACCCCGAGTCCTCGGCCGGTCGACACGGTGGCAACGGCGGCAGTGGCTGCTGTTCCGGCTGCCAGTGTCCCGGAGGACTCCGCTACAACGGCTCCCGAACCGGAAGAGGTGTTGTGTCTTCCGGACCCGGTTGAGCCGATGGAGGATGGGCGATGGTCGCCTACGTCCCTCCCCGAAACAGAGCCGGAGGTGTGCGTGGTGGACGCATCCAGGGAGGTGGAGGACTTCGTCGTACGGGTCGAGCTGTCGGCTCCCAGCCGATCCAGCTCCCCGTCAGTGTTCCCGTCGGACGACGCCGGGTCACTGCGAAAGGGGGCCGAGGGGTCCCACCCTCTCTGATGGCGGGGCTCCGGCTTGCCTCCACTACCTCCGGCAAAGAAGAGGACGATGGCCGATACTCGACCCCCATGGAGGAGGGGGAAGAGTTCGCTAATGATCCGGCGGCAGCCGGGGGCGCATCCCTAAGGTTGGAGCCCTCCTAGAGCACCTGCGCTCCAACGGAGCCGGCCGAAGAGCCAGCTGAGTCGGCGCTATTGGCTTTAGGGGTGGGGGAAGAGTAGGTCTCCAGGGACGACGAGGAGGTCCCCCTGGCCATGGAAGGCTTCCTCCTCGATGTGGATGAGGAGGAAGGCCTGGGTTCCCCACCCACCGCCGACTAGCCGTGTCTGGCTACA
>JAVBJR010000178.1:0-2839 GCA_031546965.1 Dysgonomonas sp. | reverse complement strand
TCACCAGGTGCCATATGTAGTATCAAATTACAAATTATAGCTGCCTGATTACTAACAAATCAATTTAAAACTGATATACTAGTGATTGTCTATATACTTGCTGTAAACTTCTATTTAACTATATATATAATTATTATACATAATTTTGTTTCTCCTATTTAAACTAAAAACCAAATTTTTTGATATTATAATGCTATTTTCCTGATATGTAAATTCATTTTCATATCATACAAAATATTCATTTTTTGTGTTATTAAACCAATTTCCATAATCATATAAATTATGATTTTATAACACATAACAACCAAACTTTTAAAAAAAATTTAAACCATTATCTGTCTTTTGATTATATACAAAATAATGCATTTGTTTAAATTCTCAAATTTAGGACTATTAGTCCTAAATATATTTCAATTATAAAAATTTAAACTAATATTTTATGTGTCATTAATTATAATTTAGAAATCCACATAAAATTGGAAAACAAATTTGGAAACTGTGTATATTATTAAGAAACTTATTATACATAATACAGAACATCAATTGTACAGCCAAACATTTTGAAATTTCAACAGAAGTCTCACTAAAAACACGCACATCAGTATTACCATATTATTTTTAAACTTAAATCAGTTAATTTGTAGCCACACAATTAACATGTACGTAGTAAACACCAACTTTTGATATGGCAAATATTTCTGCAAATACAGTTCCATCAATTAGCATTTTATAGACAATATTAAAAACCATAAGTGACCGCGGCACTATACATTATAATCTTACACTTATTATTTCACATAGATATTAACAGAAACTTGAATTTTAAACCACCAGCTGCACTTTGCCACCATTTCTGTTCATATTATTCAATAAATAATTGCAGAGTTAAGCAAAAATATTATATTCGGTCTGTCGGCAAGTTGTTCGGCACACGTAGGCCTAAATCAATTTTAAGTAGTGTACCTGCAATCGATCATTCAATCATCATCAAAGTCGTCGAATTTTGATGGCTGAACCATCGATGAATGGTGGTATCTTTCCCTGGATAGATAATCCTCATTATCCTCAGTCAGCTGAGCAGCCATAACTTCAACACCGGGATGCATCGGCGTTACGACAATGTGATCGTATTCGTGCGAAGATTTTCTAAAAACAAAAACCATGTTTTGTAATATAGATTTAACTATATAGTACATGCAGTCAGCTCTAACTATCAAAACCCTTCAATATAACAGCATAAATGATGTTAGTAAGAGACTTATTACACACAAGTTTTTCACTATATTTTAAATATTATATTTAATCATATTTTTTGTTTAAAGCTTAAATATTAAAGGTGAACTGACAAGGTTTTGTATAACACCCCATGATATTGGGACTGTAGAAAGAATGACTAAAATTAAAACTATGAGTTCATTCTTTTCTTTTTAAAAAAATTTATTAAAAGTGTTTTAACAGATTGAAGTGTGTTTTTTGGGCCTGTGCGAAGAGGCTAGGAGGGGAAAAATTCTAGTATGGAGAGTTTGTTGCAGCATATGAAGTGGGGAAGACACCTTGAGGTAGCCAATAGACATTTAGCACGTTTTGGTGCAAGTGGCATGCCATACGCACTGTCCCGGATGTAAATTTTGACAGTGTGAGGACTTTTTAGCTCGCTTTTGAGGACCTATTTTAGTGTAAATTTGCGAATTTTTATTAAAAAAACGAATCGTTGAAAAAATTAGAAAACAATACATGTTGTTCATGCATAAGAAATTTTTCAGAGAAATCGGTTGCAAGAAATTTACCCTGTCAGTTCACCTTTAAAGCATTATTTTGAAGAAATAAATTTGAACAAATTCAATAGTAATGTACCCTTTAAAACTATTTATTATTCACTATAAATGGTAGTTTCTGATTAGGTAGACAGACAAACAGGTCTGTTATAACGAGGATTGACTGTTTTAGAAGTGTATTTGAAATCGATACCAACCCGCAGAGCCTTTTCAGTCCGCTCGCAAGCCACGGTATCAATCGGAATTCAGCAATACCTGCGTAATTACAAAAATACTTATTATATGCTTAATTTACACAATATTATAGAATTGTTACCACAAAATAAATCCCCGTTTATGATTTACCTGGGAAAACACCGGGATTGGCACGGCTTATGTAGAAATACAAAATCACCATCACTAAAATATTGACCAACGCGTAGATCCAATTGACTAGAAACATGATCAACAGGTTGCACAACATCTGCAAAAATAAATATTCATTGCACTCAGTTGAAACACTTTTAATAAATTGTTAAAATTTTTAAAAAAGAAAAGAAATGAACTCATAGTTTTAATTTTAATCATTCTTTCTACAGTCCAAATATTATGGGTTGTTATACAAAACCATGTCAGTTCACCTTTAATAAGTGACTTTGGTATAATTAAAAAACTTGTTAAAATCCAAGTAAGGATTATAATTACCCCAAGTAAGGAAATCCAACGATTGCTGAGTCTATTATACCAATTGTGCGGCTTTCCAAATATCTCCGATGACCGCGCTTGGCCTATATATAACAAATTACTTATTTAAATATCATATCAACAGAATAAACCCAAATGCAAAGCAGACAATGATATGTATATTCATTCACACAGAAAGGAAAAATTTCCCATTTACGTACTTCTAGGAAGAAGCTTATTGAACGGAGCCGTATCTTCCGCGTCGTTCGCCGCGATCGCTCCCACATTTGTTTTGCTCACTTCTGGATCAGTTGCAGTCACCAGAGTATGGTTAGAACCTTTGCTTTCAGCACTCTGTACACTACTGTGTTCATCAGGTGACGATATCATACTAGATGCTT
>JAVBJR010000974.1:0-3614 GCA_031546965.1 Dysgonomonas sp. | reverse complement strand
CCGTTTGGTGCTGCTATGTATGCTGGCCAGAATAGCGAGTGTTGTGTAAGTAACTTTAGGGAGAGCTAGTTCTTAGACAAAGAACATCGTTGAACTGTCAAACGCCATTTTTATTGTTCTGATTAACTGTAAGATACAACTGGAATATCGATATATAATAATTATCGATTATAACATGTAAGTAAGAAGAAACAATAAAACGATAATACAATAATATAAGGTCATTTCTCCACATCCTCCCCACCTTGGTCATCGGTTATTTCAAGTGGTATGACCAATTGGATCGGGCGACTGATGCGAGAACGGTTTGGCATTTGGATAACACATGTACGCGGCTTGTCATCTCTTCCAACGCGGATATCTGAGATTCGTCCTATTTTCCATAGGTGACGCGGACGCATATCTTCATGTATCATTACAATGTCTCCAACCTTAATTGGGAAGTGGAGTGGTTGTTTTACGGTGTGATAACTTCGGAGATCCAATAGATATTCTTTGGTCCATCGTTTCCAAAAATCGTCTATTTTTCTTTGGCGGAGTTTCCACTCTCTGGTCAGTGGATTTGCCGGGATGGTGCTACCTTCGGGTGGTAGATGAGTCAACCTTTTTCCTACGAGGAAGTGTGCCGGGGTGAGCGGTTCAATGTCATCTAGGCTGTAGTCGTGGACAATTGGTCGACTATTCAATGCTGCTTCAATTCCTACAAGGACGGTAGTTAGTTCTTCGGAGGTCAGGAGTTGTTGTCCAACGGTTTTACGTAGGCAGCGCTTTACGGATCCTATCATGCGCTCCCACCATCCTCCCCACCGCGCGGCGCGTTCGACGATAAATTTCCAATGTATACCATGATGGGCAAGGTATCCTTGGACTTTGGTACTGGAAAGTGAAGCCCTGATTTCGGAGAGGATATCGGAGGAGGCATGAAACGTTTTTGCATTGTCAGAGTATATGGTGTTTGGAACCCCACGTCGACCAACGAAGCGTTGCAGAGTGGAGAGGAAAGTTGCTGTAGTCATATCGGAAGCCAGTTCAAGATGTATGGCACGGACGGATGCACAGGTAAATATGACAACGTAAGCCTTTTGCAGCTGATTCCCTTGTCGGACCGACAACGGGCCGGCAAAGTCAATACCGGTGACGGAAAACGGAGAAGTTGTACGGAGACGATCCAACGGTAAAGGTGCCTCAATTTGTTGAGAAGGGGATGCACGTTGCTTTCTGCATGGAAGGCATTTGGCGATAACTGATTTAATGGCTTGGCGGCCCTTTAAGATCCAAAACTTCGAACGTAGTTCAGCAAGAATAATTCTTGTGCCAAGGTGATGTAAACGACGGTGAGTATCCAAAATCAAAAGTGTGGTGAAGCCGTGTTTGCCGTGCAAAAGGAACGGGTGTTTTTCATGCGGAGTAAGATTTGCAAACTGCAGCCGTCCTCCAAGGTGAATAAGGCCGGAGTCGAGGAACGGATTGAAGCGACGGATTGAGGAGGAATGCGGAAGCGGGATTGCCTGACGGAAGGCTTGTAGGTCCTCAGGAAAATGCTGACGTTGACAAGCACCTATCCAATAGCAGGTGGCATCGGACAACTCAGTTGCAGTAAGCTCCCCACCTTTCCGGACTGTATGACGGCAATTGTAAAGAAAACGGAGTGCCCATGCAGTTGAGCGGAGAAGACGTTTAAAATTGCTGAAGCGGGTGATGTCTAGAAGGCTCTTCGGGTTGTGCTGGCCGGTGAATAGTAAGTACCGTCTTAAGTGAATTGCGGGCTTCGGATTCGACGGCGGAAGACAGGTGGAATCCGTGGGCAAGCGGAGGCCACTGGTCCGATGGTAAAGAGAGCCATGATGGACCATTCCACCAGGTTGTAGAAAGACGAAGTTTGTGCATGGAGATGCCACGGGACAGAAGATTCGCAGGATTGTCATTGCCAGGACAGTGTCGCCACTGCTCTGGAGTAGTAGTAGCTCGTATCTCGGTGACGCGATTGGCAACGAAGGTTTGCCAGCGATGCGGGTCCCCAGCAATCCAGGCGAGGGCAACTGTGGAATCGGTCCATAATGTCGCTGGTACGGAGAGAGGTGTTTCTTTTTAAAGAAAACGAAGTAGACGGGTTCCCAGGAGGGTTGCGAGGAGTTCAAGTCGGGGAAGGCTCACCTTGTTGACAGGGGCCAGGCGGGCATTACTGCACAGCAGTGTACAGGAGGGTGGGGAACCATCAAGACGAAAATAGATGGCTGCACCGTATGCACGCTCGCTGGCGTCGCAAAAAACATGTAACTAGTTGAAAATACGTTTTCGCACGCTGTGGTTCGTTTATGTTCACGGATGTTTTTCGAAACAACCGCTATTTAACGTAGAAAACCGGTTCTATTGTCATACTCGCTATTCTGGTCAGCATACATAGCAGCACCGCTATATCAAACAGATGCGGCGCCATCTATTGGCGTCAGCGGCAAACGCCAGATCGGCATGTTGTGGATAAATACAAAAATTCTAATTGACTCACTTTACCCCGCCATTTTTCGTTTTTGAGATTTTGACTATGTCCATTTCAACATTTTTTATAAATAAACAAACGGGTATATTCAAAAGGTAAAAATAGTTTTAGACTACTCAACATCTTAACTGAATAGAAGTATAACGATTTTATCGATATCTCTTTCACCCTACTCACAAAATATTCTAAAGTGCAAATTGATGCGAATAGCCCCGGTCTCCCCTACTTTACACAGGTGTGCTTTTATAAGGGAGAGAGATTCCATTGTATTTGTATATCATGGAGGTAGTATGCCGACTTGTTACTTTCTCTGTCCCCCCCCCCATGGTCCCTAAATTCTGATACACAATCAGTATAGCCGCCTGGAAACCTCTCACAAAATTTCCTGGATCCGTGCCCCTGCAGTAATGTGTAAAATCCAACTTGTATTTTATAGTTTCCGTGACAAAGTATATCACCTAGCATATTGAAAGAAAGGTTGGAATTCATTTATAATTATTATTAAAAATGAAACATTGATGTTTTAAAACTTTCAAATATGTTCAAGAGATACACAAATCCAAGCGTTATTATTGCTAAAGTCATTTGCGATACATTTTTATTTCCCACGTATTTCCAATAGGGCTTTTGCATAACGCGTCATATGTCATCCATCTAGGAGGATAACGATGATAATTTACATTTTAAAATCGTGTATTAATTAGGGTCGACTCCTGCAATCTGGGCGATTTTAAATTCACAGCGTTCTTTGTCTTGTGTATCCGAATGGGAAAGAAAAGACAAGATGGCGGAGCCAAGATCACGTGCTGCAAAAGCTCTATATATATATTAAGTGGAATTTTTTTTACAAATTTACTATATCTATAAAACAGGATGCAAAGAGAGGTTTTAGTTTACGTAAAATGACTTGGAGATTATTTATATTGAGCCATCCTATATACCGTATATTATATTTAAATTGCTTTAAAGGGACAGGCAACTGAATAAAAAATTTTTAATATGTTATTCAGAGTGATAAAGTATAGAGAATGGCTATTTGGTATGTTAACCAATTCGCAATGGTTAAAAATAGATACGGATTTGTCGATGGAACTCTTTCTTTGCGCGGATTGAAGGC
>JAVBJR010000661.1:0-3963 GCA_031546965.1 Dysgonomonas sp. | reverse complement strand
CCATATTTACCACAATCTCGTTCTGTAATCCTGAAGCGCAGCTCGGAAATCGCATCAGGCCGCCGCCATATTGCATCAAGATTATGTGAGTTGCGGCGCTCCTGCCAACACAGTTCGCCCCAACCAATTGTACACATTGGGCCGGTGAGAATGACCATTGCTCCCACAGTGTAGTGGTTATCTCACTTGCGTTACATGCTGAAGGTCCCTGGTTCGAGCCCAGGTGGAGGCACTTTTTATTTTTTTTTTAACTTAAAATTTTAAGATTAATCACGTCAAAAGAACTCCACATTTGGAGTTCGAGGTATGTAGCATCGCGTCCGTAAACAATTTGATCCTCAATAAAATCGTATTATAATCGCATCGTGTGGTTTTTGCAACTCCCTGAAGTTAAATTGTTTACGGACGCGATGCTACATACCTCGATGTAGCAACATTGATAACGCGATATAGCACGCAGTTCAAAACCACCAGCAACATGGCGGCGGGATGCGCCGTTCGATGCGAGTCCGATTCGAGTCGGATGAGGACGTTCTACGGATCGCGATTGGAGCTCCTGAACCACTTATAACTCCTTGGTTTAAGCCAGCCTTTTGTAAACAACAAAGCCTCCGTTTTCAAAGCCACGCCTTTTTTGCCAAGATACCTCGAGATCGAGTATAAGAGCACAACTATGTTGTATAACCTGTATTAAATTGATACTAATAAATGTAAGTATAGAGCATTAGTGCCGGATCATAGCCTAATAGCTAAAAATTTCAAATAGTAGTTATTAGTGTTTAGAAAATGTGATTCCACATAACTTCTAATTTTTGTTGCTGCTCAGATGTTCGTTTCGGGATGGTTTTGTTCCAATTTTACTACCATTGTAATCTGTACAATTAGGATGTTTATAAAAATCGATCGCAAATTATATATATATACACTACAGAAGGAAAATGGTTAGTTGAATTTTAGTTTGTCATGGTATTTTGTTCGATTTTCGATCGCAGCACTATAGATCGATATACTTCACCCTTCACTGCGAATTTACTGATGAGCAGTCAGATAACCATGCAGACTGCTATAGGCTCTTACATCGATTAGTCTATATACAAAAGTCACAGGCACACTTTTCATTTGTCACGCTCCAAAATTATTCTATGTACGTGTAAGCCCGTGAGATTAGCTTTCAGAAGTGGGTGTTAACCACTTCCCTGATCAATGAAAGTTGATCTATTATATTCGACTAAAAATAATGTATATATAGGTGTATTCGATAAACTATAATAAATGTATTTAAACATCTATATATGTACAGGTTGTAAATGCGATACTGTTCAGGATTCAAATGATGTGGAATGGGGTAAGTAAGAGTAGGTGAAATATTGCTTATCAATGTATGTCCGGAAATGCTCCGTTACCGGTCTATGGGGTGATGAAAACTGCATATTGTGCCCCGGTTGGTAGGCTACTCACGGTATTGCTGGGTAAACTACTGTATACTCTGCGCTGTGGCCATTGGTGTGACATGTGTTTACCAACAGATTAAGTGAAGTACTGCGACAAACGATGGTTATTATGCATAGTTTTATATGCATTTGATTGGATGGTTGGTCTGTACATAGTACATACAGACTGTTGTTATCATATGAAATGTGCATGTGACACTACAGGAGTTGCTTGAAGTTGCGACCACCATCAATGCATGCATGCATGGCATCTGTGAAGCATGTTTTGGTGGACTCTGTCCACCATTCCTCCTGTATTGTGGATTTGCAATGCTGCAGCCTGAATCCGTGTTACAAGGTCCTCCGATTCCACAAGGTGCAGGGTATTTACCGTACACTTAACTTAATTTATTATGAATTTCTGTGCATGGCACAGACTTTAAATGTGGACGCTCCTTCCAAAACTAGTGTAACTCCATGGATATTCATAAGCATTTAAGCAAAGTGCATGATCCAGACCCTGCACATTGTGACTTCGATGTGTACTGTCCCATGAAAAGGACAAAAAATGTGATTGACAAATGATTACCTACAGTTGGACGGACATTTCTAAAAGTTGGCTTAGGAAACTCGTACTACATTAAACATAAGTGTTTAAATAAATTGAGTAATTACATGGGAAATAGCTAAAGGTGTGTACTTTGTAAGATAAATACGGAAAACCAAAATAGTGCATTGCTTTTTTAAATAAATTCAAGAACAACTAACTTTTTGACAGTGCCTCGTATCATGGGAGGATACATGTTGTAGAATGTTGTGTAGGATAGGGATCAAGATTTCATAACGGAAGTAGTCTTCAGCTTAGTGATCGCTGGTCAATCCTTGCATCGAACTTTGTGTCCATGTATGGATGGATGCATAAACTTCGATTTGCTGTAGGGTATTAAAAAGTCCAAAATCGAAGATATGCATGGCAGTGAGCTATAGATAACTGTTACAGGAGGTGCGGGTACTTTGTCAGATTGCTTTCTGAGCCTGAGGGCTTGCCATGTTCGCATGGTTGTCCATGGTGAATCATCAGTTGAACGTTTCCACAGTATGCTTCAGCACCAGTGTTAGGGCAATGCGCCTGCAGAAATTGTTGGGACTGTAACTTGCCTACAGTTAGTAGAACATTCAATGCCTCTTTGAAAGCATTTATTGCAGGCATTTCAAATGCATGTAAGTCAGTTGGCTGTAATTCGCACTTCAATAAATGGTAAAAAAATATCTGATTTGAGTTTCCTAATTTGGGTTTCCACCAAATGATACCAGTGGCCATTATTGTCATTGACCTCTAAAATATTTATTTTGAAGTTCTGCAAACTGGCATTTTAAATGTAAAATATTTAACCAAACAGCTAGTGAGCTTGTCAGGTACAGTTGCAATACACCAATTCCATTGCATTATTAATTATAGCATTAAATAGACCCTATTCAAAGTCAATAGTGTTTGAAATATACCGATAACCATGCATCCAACACATAATTTGAATCTGGGGGGGGGGATTTCAATATCTTATCAAACATGTGGAATTAGCTGCATGTAAGGCTGTGACATGTATCTTTCTTCCCTGTAAACTGCATTAAAAGTATAGTTTAAAATGGCTATAAGATTTGTATGCATGATAACATTTTACCAGCGCTGGCACCATCCGCGCGTGCTTCACGTCATCATTACATCATCGACCCCAACCGAACCTATGGAATCTGCGTGGATGGACTCTGCTAAATGTAACCTATCAAGTAGATTACATTAGATTAGGTTAGGGTAGTTAAGGTAAGGTAAGGTTAGGTTAGTTTAGTTTAATTTAGGTTAGGTTTTTTGAACAGAACGGAGGTTTGGTTGAACGGCGTCTATCCGCGTCCGCCAATCAGTGTGATGATGGTGCTCAGCAATCGGATGGCGCCAGCACTGGTAAAATGTTATATCGCGATTTGAATAGACCCTTTTTAGGGACAAAAGTTCGCTACAGAGGGTGCTACAACTAGTTGTCTGTGATTGGGGCAAAACGAACTATCCGCCATTACGTTCGGGCAATGAGCTATAATGGCTGCGTTCAAGAAGTGTCCAGAGCAGTGCGCCTGGTGCAGTGTAGGAGCAGTACACTGCACTAAAGTGCACTACACTGACTTTTTGAACAAGCTCCGGTGACATCACGAGTGCTGTGTCTGAATTTTTGAACAGGCACAGTGCTTGGTGCTAACACCAGGGGTAGTTTTTGAACGCAGCCAATACCTTCGGTTAAGGAGAGGCAAACGGCGCCTCGTTATTCGTCAATTCGAGCCCACCCTACCGGTCGCCTGTGCGCGCATGCGCGTCGAACGGGTGCAACTTTGGAATGCGTTGGCCGCCATTTTCAGGTGTTGTTGCCGTTCGATCCATTAACGTTGGCCGTTATTAAACTAAATGCGTTTGTGAACCGGTTCACATTAAATTAATAAAAATTTGTACATTTCCTGGGGAATTAACAATAATTAATATGTTCTATTC
>JAVBJR010001234.1:0-4407 GCA_031546965.1 Dysgonomonas sp. | reverse complement strand
TGGACCAGTCCATCCTGCAACTGTTCAGGTGCACAATTACAATTGGCATTGTATTTGTGTTAGATTCTTCAATATTTTGTTAAATGCTGTGCACCTGAACAGTTGCAAGATGGACTGGTCCACTGGCACAAAAGGACCCGCGAGAAGGGGACAAGAGAGGGGGGCTGGGCACATCAATTATCGCACAATGGCAATTAAGGGATTAAAGTGGTCGAAAGCTCCCTTTTGTTGCAGAAGAGTCCGTAGATACGCCGGTCAGGGTATAAATGTGAATGCAAATATGAAACTTCAGGAACATTATGCACCCCATTCTTCCAAAACATTTGATCATGATAATAACAATTTTAAGTTCCTTGTAGCTGTCACTCCTATTGTTGCCAAGAAATCCATTAACTACATCATTGAATGCAGTCCAGGCTGCTTTTTCACTGGGACTTATTTCGTTCATGAATTCTACCGACATAAGCATTTTCTTAATTTGCAACCTAATGAATACTACAGTCTTTATATTTGCTCCCGATAACTTGGGAACGTAGCACAAATATGCTGAAAGGCATCACTCATTGTATCCTCAGCTTTAACAAATTGCTTTGGTACACCAAGTTTGATATGCAGAGTTGGCAAGAGTACTGCTTTATCTGAATCGGCCATGTCATAAAATGATGCGAGGTTTATATGACTTTCCTATATGTTGATATCTTGCAACAGGGATCCAATAAATTCCGTTCTTTCATGTGGGATGCTAGGAGCTCTTCTTTATATTTGTGAAGCCCCAAGTCTCTTATCAAATTTCCATACAGATAAAAGATGTGTACATTTTGCTTTGATATTCTGTACAATCAAGAAAAAATCGGACCACCGGCAGATTTGAAATTAGCATAACATTTTCATTCCGAATGCATTGTAAAATTGGGATAATGAATTTTTTGTTGCGTAGTGTAATTTATGTAGCTTTTCTCTAGGCAAATGTGCACTGAGGGTTTATATGTCGCATGTTTATCATATAGTATTCGGTTATTATGTTGATGAATTTTGCTTGCAGTTTTGTTTGTACCATTGTAGGCAGCATTTTGTACTAACAAATCGAATTAATTGAGGTAGTTACTAAGTTAGTTAGCCTGTTGTGTTACAGTACACCTCACCAAGTCACAACAAGGACAGTTTTAATTGTAATGAAGAAAGTAGCACTACTGGAAGTATTATTAAATCAATGACCTCTAGGGTTAAGAATAACATGCACAAATGAATATACAAGCTAGGCCAGCATGCAATAAAAGGTATGGTAATATTGCAAGACAAAATTGCAAGCACTGTGTTATAAACCTGGAATGAGTAGTATCCAATTTTATTCTGACATAATCTGCAGATTCTGTAAGATAGACGTGTCTGAAGTATTGGCTGGATATCATTGGTTAAAAATTGTAATAATGAAAGTGCACGGTATGTAAATTGAAGTCAATGAATGCTGCATATTTTCAAGCTTCTAGGTCAGATCGTACATACAACTATCTAGTCATGTGAAACTTATATGTATAACACAGAAAACTAAATCTTCTGAATAGCGACAGAAAAAGTTGCCTGTTGGCAAAGCTGATTAGAGCGTCGGGCTAGCTAATAACGCGAATGTCGTAGGTTCAATATGGGTAAAATGTGTTTAAGTTGTTTAAAGAGCACTATTTAATATTGGAAATATTTGGATAACTGAAACACTAAGGTTTCCAAGCTTTGTACAGTTTGCAAAATTTGTTAACCACACACACACAATGGTGTACGGTAGATTTATCCAATTGAGGCCCTAGCTGCTATTCAAATTTCTGACTTGCAGAGCCAACTTATAAGGAAAACCCAGCTTGAAATCCTTTACGAACTTCACTGCCAAGTGTTTCCTGCTATTGGGTACGAAGGGTTGTATTGTCAGAATTGCAGCTGCAAACGCAATCTCAGCCAGATTCGCACCAAGTTCGCCAGCACCTTTAATACAATTGATAAAAACCACAGTTAGTAATAACATGTGATGTAAGTTATGTAGTTCTAAAGCCCGATCCACAAGCTTGCAGCAACACATGCGTTTCACTAAATTCGACCGTCGGCGACGCGCGGCACTGGTGTGTCGGCTGTGAACACAGTTGCAGCAGTTACAGACGTCGTCTGCCGTACGTCACTGCTTGGAGCGTCATGACGCACCGACACTTGAGTTCAAATTGGTCAACTTCAACGCAAGTGTGCGTGCAGCAATCAATAATGGTGGATCGAGCAAACGAAGAACGGGAAGCGCCGACATTCGAGGAGAGTTTAATAAATGCAGTGTTTTTACGGCAATACGTGTATGATAAAACATACCCTGACCAGAACAAACGAAAGAAATTAAAGCATGCTTGGGAGGCAATTGAGGAAGAAGTTGAAAAACCAGGTATAAATAAATGGTGTAGTATATAACCAAGAGTGGATGATCCACACTTCATATAACATGTTACACATGCAAGACATAATAGAATAAGTATGGCAAGAATGCTGCAATATGAATACATAAGAACATACAAAATAACAACAATATCAATAAACCACAAAACATGAAAATAAAAGCGCACAATTTGTGATAGTGATACCTTCATACACTCTTGGTGATACATATGAATATCACAAATTCTGTACTACATATATATACACCTATGTAATTGCGAATGGTGCAAAGTAATGTAGCAAATGACATTAATAACGTGAAAGGGAAAACAAAATATAAAGTACTTTGAACTGTTTAGGATGTTAAGTTGGAGCATGAGATGAGTTTACCCATCGGGGCGCCCCTGGTGGGCTTTGTTTGCAACAGCAACCAAACTGAAGGCTGATGTTCGAAATCCCATATTAAAAAAAAACGGCAAATGATACAAATATGAAATAAAGTGCATATCATACGAACAGAAACACTGATTAATTGAAGCTGAAGTTTATGACGGAATGCAAATGCCATCGTTGGAAAAAATGCACATGTTGCGTAAGGTATCACCATTGCGAAAAAGTGGAAATGAAAGTTATTGAGGTACATCAATGAAATTTCCGCAAAACCTTCAGGGATGTATTGGCTTTCTATTGGCATCTTGTTTAAACGAAATTAATTAATTTGGACAAAAATACAACATAATATAACGTCAGCAAGTGAAACAAAGTATACGTTAAAACACAAGATGCCAATCGAAAGCCAATACAGCTCTGATGTTTCTGTTCAAATTGCATTGATGTACCGTAAAACGGGGTGGCTTTGACCCTGGTTGGGTGAGTTAGGCCCATATTTAAAAGCTTGATAAATACTTTTTGCCTGTAGAAACCAATATTTTTAAATGATTAAATAATATATGTGCAAATAGTATTTAATCTTTGAGAAATATTGGTTTATTTTGGCACAAAAAAATTAATAAACTTTTAAATATGGGCCAAACTCACCCAACCAGGGTCAAAGCCACCCGTTTTATGGTACCTCAATAACTTTCCGTCCCACTGTTCCCCAAATGCCAAAAATTACGAAAATTGTGAATTTGTTTTCCAACGATTGAAATTGCAATGTGTAATAAAGTTAGGCTTGAAATACACAGTGTCGATGTTCGCATCAAATGCAATTTATTTCATATTTCTATCATTTTCCGGTTTGTTAATATGGAATTCCGATCATAGCCCTTCAGAATGCTTCCTGTTGCTAACGGAGCCCACCAGGAGTACCCCGATATGAAAACGGAATTAATGCATGTAGTTTATAGTAATCAAATTAGGCACATCCAGTAAAAGCACAATTAATGCATAACATTACCTAGTAAAATGTGTCTAATTGATAGTATAAATATATTGCAAACAACATATAATTTATAAACTAATTATAATGATGTAGGAAAATAGCATGTAACTGATAATGTAATATTAATGATGTTGGAATACATTGGAATGAGAAGTTCTTTGCATATTGTTTTATAACAATAACTGCACTTGTAATAAATGTTGTTCAATGTAAAGTATGAAGAATAATGTGCTATACGTAGTAAAAATCAAACATTGTTGACCATTACCAATGCAGAAATTGGTGGTTGAATGAGTTCAAAGACATTAATTTTAATAATAATAATAATAATAGCAATAATAATAGTAATAATAATTGCAATGATAAATGTTAATAATGAATACCACAAACACAATAATACTAATAATAATAAGACAAAAACTTTACAGTGGAGGCATACAATTGTAGGTGGAGGAGCCTGAAAGACAGATACTCCAAAATCTGTCGGGAGCTCAAAAGTTATCGGCCAAGTGGGACTGGAGAGGTGGAGGATGTGACGTGGCCGTACTTCACACAATGCTATTCCTGTCGGACTATGATGAACCTCGAGTGTAAGGAAAATGTTAAACATTTCTGGACTCCAG